>NZ_JBBNLO010000029.1:0-27618 GCF_040092405.1 Collinsella sp. CLA-ER-H2 | reverse complement strand
TACATAGAGCTCTATTACAATAGGGTGCGCATGCATTCCACCCTGGGCTACATGTCTCCAGTGGAATACGAGCGGCAATACGCTTGAGGATCCTTAAAAGAAAGTCCAGTTTATCCTTCCCACTCCACTTGGATACGCCTAGGCGCGGTCCAAGAAATCGTCCGCACCCCCTTATTGGTGTAAAAGGCGGGTCATGCTTGGTGGCGGGTTTGTTATCCGTTTGTAAAGGCTGGGCTGGGCTTGCGGTAAGGGTCTATCAAATGCCCGTAAGAAACCGCAGTTGGCGCGGGCGCTGCCCGGTCGGGGTCGTATCTTTCCAAACAGCAAAGCGGGCAGGGTGCCCGCGAGTCGCGTGTACGAAAGGAAGATCATGCTCGATCAGGCTTATTCTCGTCGTCAGTTCCTCGGCCTCGCTGGTGGTTTTGCCAGCATCGTCGGTCTCGGTCTCGTTGGTTGCGGCGGCTCCGGCGCATCCGACGCCGCCGACAAGGGTAGCGCCGCTGCTACTGCCGAGTCCGTCTCCGGCGAGGTGACCTACGACGGTGCCTCCTCGTTCCAGGCTCTCGTCGAGGCTGCTGCCGAGAAGTTCATGGACGCCAACCCCGACGTCTCCATTTCCGGTTCGGGCAACGGTTCGGGCAAGGGTCTGACCGCCGTCGCCGCTGGCACCGTCACCATCGGTAACTCCGACGTCTTCGCCGAGACCAAGCTCGAGGCCGACCAGGTCAAGAACCTCGTCGACCACGAGGTTGCCGTCGTGGGCATGGGTCCCGTCGTTTCCAAGAACGTGACGGTCGACGACCTGTCCCTCGAGCAGCTCAAGGGTATCTTCTCTGGCCAGATCACCAACTGGAAGGAGGTCGGCGGCGACGACGCCACCATCGTCGTCCTCAACCGCAAGGCCGGCTCCGGCACCCGCGCCACCTTCGAGGCCGCCGTCTTTGGCGACGAGGCCGTCGACTTTAAGGGCGATGCCGAGCTCGACAAGTCCGGCGACGTCCAGACTCAGATGGGCAGCACCGATAACGCCATCTCCTACCTCGACTTCTCGCACTTCGATGACTCCAAGTTCAACGCCATCAAGGTCGAGGGCGTCGAGCCCAAGAGCAAGAATGTCACTGATGACTCCTTCAAGATCTGGGCTACCGAGCACATGTACTGCTCCAAGGACGCCGACGAGGCCACCAAGGCCTTCCTGGAGTTCATGCTTTCCGACGACGTCCAGGGCAAGCTCGTCGAGGAGCGGGGCTTCATCCCCGTCTCTGCCATGAAGGTCGTCAAGGACGCCAGCGGCAAGGTCTCTGCTAAATAAGTAATCGCCCCGGAAAGGTTTGCAATGGCAAAACAGCTGCCAAAGCGCGACCTTGAGAACGTGGGCCTGGGCGTCACGGGCGCGTGCGTAGCGCTCGTGACGCTTGTCGTTGCCGCGCTCATCTTTATGGTCGCCCAAAAGGGCCTCTCGGCTTTCGTTAAAGACGGCGTCTCGGTCGTCGAGTTCTTCACCGACACCAAGTGGGACCTGGCCAACACAGCCGAAAACAGTCTGCCCTATACCGGCGCCCTGCCCCTGATCGTCACCTCGTTTGCGGTCATGGTACTCTCCACGCTCATCGCGCTGCCCATCGCCATCGGCTCTGCCATCTTTGCGGTCGAGATCCAGCCTAAGTTTGGTTCCAAGGTCTTTCAGCCGCTTATTGAGCTTTTGACTGGTATTCCTTCGGTCGTCTTTGGTCTGATCGGTTTTCACGTGGTCGTCGGCCTTATGAAGAGCGTTTTCCACGTAAGCACGGGCTTGGGCATCTTGCCCGGCGCCATCGTGCTGGCCGTCATGATCCTGCCGACGATGACCACGCTTTCGGTCGATGGCCTGCGCGCCGTGCCCGACAGCTACCGTCAGGGCTCGCTCGCGCTGGGCTACACCCGCTGGCAGACCATCTGGCACGTGGTGCTCAAGTCCGCCATGCCGTCGCTCATGACTGCGGTCATTCTGGGTATGACCCGCGCCTTTGGCGAGACGCTCGCCGTGCGCATGGTCATCGGCGGTATCGAGGCCATGCCGACGTCGCTGCTGTCGCCGGCCTCGACCATCACCACCACGCTCACCACGTCCATGGCGGTCTATGCCGAGGGCTCGGCCCAGGACGATGTTCTGTGGGCGCTCGGTCTGCTGCTGATGGGCATGAGCCTCATCTTCATCCTGATCATCCACCTTATCGGCCGCAAGGGGGCGAAGGCTCGTGGCTAGCACGCGCATCCATATCGACGAGGCGAGACTCGAGCGCGTCCAAAAGCAGGACCGCATCGCCACGGGCGTGCTGACGGTAATCGTCGCCATCGTCATGCTCATCGTCATCTCCATGGTGGCCTACATCCTGCTCGAGGGTGTCTCGACGCTGCTTAAGCCGGGCTTTCTCACGCAGCCCGCGCGCGCCAACGGAACCCAGGGCGGCGTACTCTATCAGCTGTTCGACTCGTTCTATCTGCTGCTGATCACCTTAGGTATCTCGGTGCCCATCAGTCTGGGCGGCGCGGTCTTTCTGGTTGAGTACGCGCCGGACGGACCCATCCGCGACATCGCCTCCACCGCCATCGAGACGCTGTCCTCGCTGCCTTCCATCGTCGTCGGCATGTTTGGCTTCCTGGTGTTCTCGGTGCAGCTGGGCTGGAAGTACTCCATCATCTCCGGCGCCGTCGCGCTCACCATGTTCAATATCCCCATTCTGGTGCGCGTGATCCAGCAGGCGCTCGAGGACGTGCCGCAGGCCCAGCGCGATGCGTGCCTGGCCATGGGCCTCACCCGCTGGGAGGCCACGCTGCACATCCTGATCCCCGAGGCCATGCCCGCTATCGTGACCGGCATCGTGCTTTCGGCCGGCCGCGTGTTTGGCGAGGCCGCGGCACTGCTCTTTACCTCAGGCATGAGCTCGCCGGTGCGTCTGAACTTCTTGAGCTTTAACCTGTCGAGCCCCACCTGCGCCTGGAACGTGTTCCGCCCCGGTGAGTCGCTCGCCGTGCACATCTACAAGATCTATGGCGAGGGCAGCTCCGAGGCCCAGCAGATCGTTTGGGGCACCGCGGCGCTGCTGATGATTTGCGTGCTGCTGTTTAACGTAGTCGCCCGTATCGTGGGCAAACAACTGGCTAGGAAGATGACGGCCGAATGAGCGAGATAAATGCAACGCCCGCAACTGAGGCGGCATCGTCCGAGACCCAGGACTTTTTGTCGAGCGTGGGGGAGAGCGAGAAGCGCGTGCGCGTGAGCGGCAAGGCCGTGAGCGACGAGGTCGTGCTCTCCACCAAGGACGTCAACGTGTACTATGGCGACCACCATGCACTGCACAATACGTCGCTCGACTTCCACAAGGGCGAGATCACGGCGCTCATCGGGCCTTCGGGCTGCGGTAAGTCGACCTTCTTGCGTAGCCTCAACCTTATGAATCGCGAGATTCGCGGCTGCCGCGTGGAGGGCGAGATCAACTATCGCGGGCGCAACGTGAACACCAAGACCGAAAACACCTACGAGCTGCGCCGTTCCATTGGCATGGTGTTCCAGCAGCCCAACCCGTTCCGCAAGTCCATTCGCGACAACATCACGTTTGCGCCCAAGCGCCACGGCATCACCGACCGTGACGAGCTCGACCGCATGGTCGAGGAGAGCCTGCGCGGCGCGGCGCTGTGGGACGAGGTCAAGGACAAGCTCGACAAGAGCGCCCATGCGCTTTCGGGCGGTCAGCAGCAGCGCCTGTGCATCGCGCGCACGCTGGCGCTCAACCCCGACGTGATCTTGTTCGACGAGCCCTGCTCGGCGCTCGACCCCATCTCGACGCTGGCGATCGAGGACCTCATGTCGTCGATCGTTGCCGACCGCGCCATCGTCATCGTGACGCACAACATGGAGCAGGCGTCGCGTGTGTCCAACCGCACGGCGTTCTTCTACATGGGCGATATGGTCGAGTACGACGAGACTGACGAGATTTTCCAACGGCCCAAGGACAAGCGGCTGAATGATTACCTCACCGGCATGTTCTCCTAGTCCGGGACATGCTTGAGGCCCGCGGTGGCCACGGTCGCCACGGGACTGATTGGAGAGGCGGGTCATCTCTTGTGAGAGATGGCCCGCCTTTTGCTCTGCGACCGAAACGACCACCACAAAGGGGACAGGCGCCTTCGTGGTGGTTTGGGGTGGGGCTCGCTGCTATCATGGACAACGTTGAATTTCTACGAAGGAGCAGGGCATATGGCGATTCTTTTGGGATGCGATTCCGTCAGCCTAGAGTTTCCCACCAAGCATATTTTCGATAGCGTGACGCTCGGCGTGGGCGAGGGCGACCGCATTGGTATTGTCGGCAAAAACGGCGACGGCAAGTCGACGCTGCTGAGCGTGCTCGCCGGCACGCTGGAGCCCGACGACGGCCGCGTGACGCACCGTCGCGGCACCACGATTGGTCTGCTCGGCCAAAAGGACCAGCTTGTCGACACCGATACCGTGCATCATGCCGTTGTGGGCGACACGCCTGAGTACGAGTGGGCGTCGAGCCCCCGCACGCGCCAGATTCTCGCCGGTCTTATTAGCGATGTGCCCTGGGAGGGCACGGTTGGCGAGCTTTCGGGCGGCCAGCGCCGTCGCGTGGACCTCGCGCGCCTGCTGATTGGTGACTACGACGTGCTCATGCTCGACGAGCCCACCAACCACCTGGACATGCGCACCATCAACTGGCTCGCGCGTCACCTTAAGGCCCGCTGGCAGCGCGGTCAGGGCGCTATGCTCGTGGTCACGCACGACCGCTGGTTCTTGGACGAGGTCTGCACCAGCATGTGGGAGGTCCACGACGGCCAGGTCGATCCCTTCGAGGGCGGCTATTCGGCCTACATCCTGCAGCGCGTAGAGCGCGACCGCATGGCCGCGGTTACCGAGGAGCGCCGTCGCAACATGGCGCGCAAGGAGCTCGCGTGGCTGAGCCGCGGTGCCCAGGCTCGTTCCACCAAGCCCAAGTTTCGCGTGGATGCCGCTCGTGAGCTGATCGCCGACGTGCCGCCCGTGCGTGACGAGCTGGAGCTCAAGCGCTTGGCCGTGAGCCGCTTGGGCAAGCAGGTTATCGATGTGGTCGACGTGGACGCCGGCTATGCGGATACCGATGGCGCGCCCAAGCAGGTGCTCTCTGACGTGACCTGGCTCATTGGTGCGGGCGACCGCTATGGCCTGCTGGGCGAGAACGGTGCCGGCAAGTCGACGCTGCTCGACGTGATCCAGGGCAAGATTGAACCCACGCGCGGCCGCGTGAAGATTGGCCAGACAGTGCGCTTTGGCGTGCTGTCGCAGCAGCTCGAGGAGCTCGAACCCTACATGGGCGACACGATCCGCGAGGTGCTCGGCAACTATAAGAAGTACTACGTCATCGACGGCAAGGAGACTTCGCCCGAGAAGCTCTGCGAGCGTCTGGGCTTTACGACGCAGCAGCTCTGGAGCCGCATCGGCGATCTTTCGGGCGGCCAGCGCCGTCGCCTGTCGCTGTTGCTGACGATTCTGGACGAGCCCAACGTGCTCATCCTGGACGAGCCGGGCAACGACCTGGATACCGACATGCTCGCGATTGTCGAGGACCTGCTGGACGGCTGGCCCGGCACGCTGATCCTGGTGACACACGATCGCTTTTTGATGGAGCGCGTGACCGACCAACAGTGGGCACTGCTCGATGGCCATCTGACGCATATGCCCGGCGGCGTGGACCAGTACCTGCGCCTGTGCAACGCTACCGCCGAGGGCGAGCCCGTGGGCGCGCCGAGCGCTAAGACCGGCACGTTCGACACCGGTGCGGCGGCTGCTGCCGACAAGCCCAAGTCGAGCGGTCAGCCCAACGGCCTTTCCAACGCCGAGCGTCAGAAGCTCCGCCGCGAGGTGAGCTCGCTCGAGCGCAAGATGGAGACGCAGCGCGCCCGCGTGGAGGAGGCCGAGGCCGCCATGGCCCAGGTCGATCCCACCAACTACACGGCGCTCGGCGAGCAGCAGGCAAAGATCGACGAGGCTCACGCCGCCATGGACGAGCTGGAGATGGCGTGGCTCGAGGCGAGCGAAAAGCTCGAGGGCGAGGAGTAGGCGAGAATGATCAAAGCCGCGTTTTTCGATATCGACGGTACGCTGCTGAGCTTTAAGACCCACCGGATTCCGGCGTCGGCGCAGCAGGTGCTCGACAGCTTTCGCGAGCAGGGGATTGCGTGCGTGATCGCCACGGGCCGTCCGACCTACCAGATGCCGGACTGGCTGTTCGACCTGGGCTGGGATGCGTACATTACGCTTTCGCGCCAGCACTGTTTTGATGCCAAGGGCGTCTACCGCAGCTGCCCGATCGATCCGGACGACGTTGCGGTGATTGTGGACCAGGTGGCGCAGGGGCGCTACGACTCACTGTGCATGCAGGGCGAGAACTCGTTTGTGAACCGCCTGTCCGAGCGCGTGGTGACGGCTGGCAGCAACGCGGGAATCGTCTACCACGAGGAGCCGTTTGAGCATGCCTTTGACGCGCCGGTCTATCAGTTCTGTGCCTTTGTTGACCCAGTTGACGAGCATATCGTGACCGATGCCGTGTCGCATTCGCTCACCACGCGCTGGTGCGACCTGTTCTGCGACATTATTCCGGCCAACGGCGGCAAGGACCTGGGTGTGGCGGCGACGCTGGAGCGCCTGGGCATCGACGCGAGTGAAGCGATTGCCTTTGGCGACGGCGAGGACGACCTGTCGATGTTCTCGGCCGTGGGCACAAGTGTGGCCATGGGCAACGCGCAGGACACGGTGAAAGCTGCGGCGACCTACGTGACGACCGCCGTGGACGACGATGGGATCTACAACGCCGCAAAGCACTTTGGCCTGTTATAGCTGCGGCTCGGCACTTTGGGACGCTCCTTTTCTGCCGGCACCTGGGGACACTCCTTGCGGGGCGTCCCCATTTTGTTTTCGTCCCGCACGTTTTGTGAAACACGGCTAACTTTTAGGCAAAGTAGTAAGACATGGGCAACTTTTGCGGTAAAGTAAGCTGTGAAAAGTATCCAAAGGCTAACTAGCAATCATCGCGAAAGGCGGCCCATGGCCCTACGTGAATCCGGAGAAGACTATCTCGAATCGATCTACGTTCTGTCGGAACGTCAGGGCATCGTGCGCTCGATCGACGTTGCGGAGCACCTCGGCGTAACCAAGGCGAGCGTTTCCAAGGCCATGGCGACGTTGGAAAGCAACGGCTATGTCGAAATGGGCAAGCGCGACGTTCATCTGACGGAGCGTGGTCTGGAGGTCGCGCGCCAAATGTGGGAGCGTCACTGCTTTTTCGTGGGGCTGCTAGAGGATGCGGGTGTTTCGGCTGAGGTCGCGTCGCAAGAGGGCTGCCACATGGAGCACTGCCTAAGCGAGGAAAGCTTCGAGAAGCTGAGGGCGATGCTGGGACGGGACGGTGCTTCGGCGCCAATAATGACCGACTAGCACTCCCGCAGCGGCGCGCCTCCCGCGCCGGAACGGCGCGGGACAGCGACCGGGATCAGTAGCACCACCAACTAAGTCCAATTCAGACAAGGAACCCCGTCAGTAAGCGATGCCAAGAACCACCAGCTGTGTCAACGCAGGTCGGGGCCGGGCTTGGTTTTGAAAACACTCCGCAGCGCGAGGCCCGTCTTTCCGTTGCTCCGCAGGAGCAGGAAAGACGGGCCTCATGCGCGAGGACGTTTTCAAAACCAAGCCCGGTCCCGGCCGGACAGCTCACGAACGCTACAGGTTCTTGACACCCATCGCGCGCATGGCGTTCAGGATGGCGATGATCGCCACGCCTACGTCGCCGAACACAGCAAGCCACATGTTGGCAATGCCGAGTGCTGCCAGCACTAGAATCAGCAGCTTAATGCCCAGCGCAAAGATGATGTTCTGCCAAACAATCGCCATGGTCTTGCGCGCCACGCGGATCGCGCGGGAAATGTTGGACGGCTTGTCATCCATGAGCACCACGTCGGCGGCCTCAATCGCGGCGTCGGAACCCATAGCGCCCATGGCAATGCCCACATCGGCGCGCGTAAGCACAGGTGCGTCGTTGATACCGTCGCCGACAAAGGCGAGCTTGCCCTTGCCGCTTTCGGCCGCGAGCAACGCCTCAACACGCTCGACCTTATCGCCCGGCAGCAGCTGCGCGTGGAACTCGTCGAGACTGAGTTGCTTGGCCACAGACGCCGCAACCTCCTCGCGGTCGCCCGTGAGCATGACGGTGCGCTTGACGCCGGCGGCGTGCAGGTCGCTGATCGTCTGCTCGGCATCGGCCTTGACGGTGTCGGCAATTACAATGTGGCCGGCATAGATGCCATCGACCAGCACGTGAAGGATCGTACCGACGACCTCGCAATCGGGCGCTTCGACTCCGGTCGCGGCGAGCATTTTTGCGTTGCCAACGACGACGTGCTTGCCGTCGATGGTTGCCGTCACGCCGTGGCCCGCGTCGTTGGCGGAGTTGCTAACGCGCTTGGGGTCGACCTCGCCCTGGTAGGCGACACGCACGGACTGCGCGATGGGGTGATCGGAGAACGACTCCGCAAGAGCTGCGACTTCAAGCAGCGACTGCTCGGTGTAGCCAGCCTCGGGGTGTACCGCCACGACCGAAAACGTGCCGTTGGTGAGCGTGCCGGTCTTGTCAAAGACGACGGTGTCCACATCGGCGAGCGTCTCGAGGTAGTTGGAGCCCTTGATGAGGACGCCCAGCTTGGATGCGCCGCCAATGCCGCCAAAGAAACTGAGCGGGACGCTAATCACGAGCGCGCACGGGCAGCTGACGACCAGGAAGGTCAGGCCGCGCAGGATCCAGTCGGACCAGGCGCCGGTGACCAAGCCGCCGCCGAGCGCGAGTACCGCGGCAGCGCCGGTGACGGCGGGCGTGTAGACGCGGGCGAAGCGCGTGATAAAGTTCTCAGTGCGCGCCTTCTTTTCGCTGGCATTTTCCACGAGCTCCAGGACGCGTGCGACGGTGGACTCGCCAAAGGGCTTGGTGGTGCGCACGTGGATGAGCCCCGTCATGTTGATGCAGCCGCTGATGATATCGTCTCCGGTTTTGGCCGGGCGGGGGACCGACTCACCGGTAAGGGCGGCGGTGTCGAGCTGGGTTTCGCCCTCGACGATGACGCCGTCGATAGGCACGCGCTCGCCGGGCTTGACCACGATCACGGTGCCGACCGCGATGTCATCGGGGAAGACCTGCTCGAGTGTGCCGTCGGGCTGCTCGACGTTAGCGTAGTCGGGCGCGATGTCCATCATGGCACTGATCGACTTGCGGCTCTTGCCCACGGCGTACGCCTGAAACAGCTCGCCGACCTGGTAGAACAGCATGACGGCGGCGCCTTCGGCCATGTGCGGGTCGGTATCGGGGAAGAGCACCATGGCAAACGCGCCGATGGTCGCGACGGCCATGAGGAAGCTCTCGTCGAAGGCCTTGCCGCGGCGGATGTTGTTGAACGCCTTCTGGAGCACGTCGTAGCCGGCAATTAGGAACGGCACCAGGAACAGCACGAAGCTGGCGTAGATGTCACCCGGGGTACCGAATGCGGCGGTAAGGGCACCGAGTTCGTCGAGGGCATACACCACCGCAAAAATGCCCAGTGCTACCAGGATGCGGTTGCGCTTATGCTCGAGTGATTCTTTTTTCTTGCGCTTCTTCTTTTTCTTTTTGGGGTCGGCGGTGGCCATGACTCGTATCCTCCCATTTGAATGTATGAACACCCGCTCATATAATTTCGCGAGCAAAGGCCGCGGCAAGCGCGGCCTTGCGGGTTGGCGTAAACTTGGGCTAGAGAATGATCTCGCAGTCCGGCTCGGCGTCGGCGGTGAACTCCACAACGCGGTCGAGGACCTCGTCGAACTCGGCTTCATCGGCCTCGAGCGTCAGCTTCTGGGTCATAAAGTTGACCGAAACGGACTCGACGCCATCGAGCTTGGCCAGCTCGTCCTGAAGCTCGCGCGCACAGTTGGCGCAGTCGATCTCATCGAGCTTAAACTGCTTTTTCATGGTGGGTTCCTTTCCCTGTATTTGCGGCTTGGGTGCAGGCCGCGCTGGTACCGTGGTTGGCTGCTATTCGCAGATGTGGCTCATGCCCTGGTTGAGCATGGTGTAGACGTGGTCGTCGGCGAGCGAGTAGAGGATATTGCGCCCGTCGCGCCGGAATTTAACCAGGTGCGACTGCTTGAGTGTGCGCAGCTGGTGCGATACTGCCGACTGCGAGGTTTCGGTCGCTTCGGCGATGTCTGCCACGCAGAGCTCGCGGCCCATGAGGGCGTAAAGGATCTTGATACGCGTGGTGTCGCTGAAGACCTTGAACAGGTCGGCGAGGTCGTAGAGAAGTTCCTCGTCGGGAAGGTCCTCGGGCGAGCAGGTGGTGGGGATCGCGGGTTCGGTGGCCTCGATGTCGGGTTTCGTTTCATCAACGCGAATGCTCATTGCAATATCCTTTCATATGAACATGCGCTCATATAACTTGCTTCCGATTATATGAGTGTATGTTCATATGTCAATGACGTTCAGGTAATTCGTTGCACAAAATGATGGGGAATAGTGGACGAGATCCCGGACTGAGCGGTTTTGATAGCCGATGCCGGGGTGGGTGCCCTTGAGCCGTGCAAAAATTGGAGTATTCTGCAACGATAGGGGGTCCGTTAATTTATCGCAGGCCAAATAATGCAGCTAAAGAGTTATCTTAGGGTGTTAATCCGATGAGTTCTTCCTCAAATGTTGCCTAACGCTCTCACGCAAGAGTGATTTCGCTTCACATTTGGATCCACTCGAGGGTGATAGACACCCGGCTCTGCTGAATACTCGCAATTTTGCACGTCGCTAAGGTGCCCACCTTGTTAGCCGGTCTAGCTCCCGGCCCCGAAGATCCTGCCCTCGGGCGCGAGGCTGCTTGTTTGGGCAAATGATGGGCTGTCGGATTCGACTGTCTGCATGTCATCGATTGCCGGAACTTCATTAATTGTCGGGTCATCCAGCGTGATGCCTTCGAGCGTTGCTTTTTCGAGGTCGATTCGTTGACGATCTTCGGAATCCTGGCGAAGCTGCTTCTGAATTCGCTTTTTCTCTTCTATAAACCTTCTGAGCACAAACTGTCTCAGGTCCTCTTGCATGATTTGAAAGTCTTTTGGCAGACGCGAGGGGCGTACGCCCTCTTTCCGCTGGATTGCTTCCATGACCCTAACGAAAGAGCTAGCATGCATAAAGGAATAACGACTGACGGTGATGATTCCGTACCCCATGGACGCAAGTGCATTCTTGCGCTCCTCATCGATGGCGCGGTCTTCTTCCGCGTCATGATAAAAACCGTTGTATTCAATGTCTGTGCGAGATTTCTTTAGATACGCATCCATAAAGAACTTTTTGCGTCTCGTGAGATTCTTTGCGGCAGTGGTGACCTGCACCTCGTAATCGGTCTCAATTCCCTTAATACCAAGCCCTCCTTCGCTTTTGGGCAGCGTTAGCATCATGACAAAGGCTGTTTCCATAGGAGACCGGCATCCGTCGCGCACACATTGGATCGCCTTTCGGGCAAGGGCCAGACCGTCGCATCTGGTAATGGAATTAAAGAACTGTTTTAGCCTCTCGGTCGAGGTGAGCGCGAAACGCTCGTTATAAGAGGTGGAAGAGCCGGTTCCAAGGGAGTAAGCGCTGCACAGTTCAAAGTAGTACTCCACTAGTTCGCGAAAAGAAAGATAGGTGGCGGCCTGAAGTGCGCAAAGCTCAACGCCAACAATGAAGATGCCATCTTTGAGCTCTATAAAGCGTGAGTTCGAGAATCGTTTTGAAGAAACGTGGCACTGACAGTTCATTGCATAGCGCGCATTCCTGCGATCAAACACCATCACCTCGAGGGAATCATTTGCGTCGAGGGAAACATCATGTTTGGTGAGCCATTCTGTGGCTGCGTCAAGGAGCGTTCCGGTGGGACATGATCCGTAAATCGCGGCAGGACTACAGGATTCGATGCCTTTCGCAGACACCGAATGCGCGGCCTGGTAGACCGCTTTTGCAGTGGTATGTGACAATACGATACTCATGGTATATATCGTGTCAGCTAATGCCGTGTTGATGGCACTGAGTGGAAAAGCCGTTTTAGAGGTCTAACCAAATGCTGTCCAAAAGCTTGACGCAATTATGAGTTGGTATGCCCTAAATAAAAGTTTTCGCAGCTTAGCTATAGCATATAAATACTCAATTGCTGCACATTTGATATCGATGTATCACCATCCGACAACGAATTGCGTGTTGGGAATTGGTCGAAATCGTTCAAAATGAGGGTTCAGAATTTGTGATGGCAGATCTATCTGTGGAACGTAGGGCGGCCCCGCTGCGGGGTTTCCCGCTGCGAGGCCGCTCGTGATCTACGTCGGAGTTTGTCGTAGACGTTTCTACTTGGCAAACAGGTTCTTGAGGTTGAACTCGGCTTGGACGGTGCGGAGCATGAGGTCGGTGTCGTCGAGGCCCAGGTGCTGCTCGTTGGCGTCGGCGGCGAGGGTGCCACGGCGGCGCGCCCAGTTCTCGAGCGCGGCGGGCGCGGACTCGCGGGGGAGCGAGCGGACGTCGGCATCCAGGCTGCGGCAGATCTGGCGCGAGTCGATGACGATGATCTTGCCGGCGCGGCGTGCCTCGGCGTAACCGTCCAGGTGGATCTTGAACCAACTGTCTTCGAACGCGGCGTTATGCGCCATGTACGGGTACTTCTTCATAAGTTTGAGCAGCTGCTTCTGCAGTTCCTTGTTCTCGCGGAATGGTTTTTTGCCGTCGATGTCGTCCCAGGTAATGTGATGGATGTTCGATAGCGGCACATCCTCGCCGCGGTAGATGTCGGGCAGGCCGCAGTAGTGTGCCTCGGCGTCATGCGGGACGGCGTCGCTGGTGAGCTCCATGATCTCCCAGCCCACGTTGATGATATAGCCGCGCTCGGGTGCACGGCCGGTGGTCTCGATGTCGATACCGAGCACGGTGCCCTGGATGGGCTTGCGGGCGTAGGCCACGCCGAGCGTGTCGCGGTCGCCGCGGATCTCGCGCATGACCGACGCGGCGGTGCGCTTTTGCATCTTACCGATGGCGGCGCAGGTGTCGGCATCGGACAGGCCGCGCGAAAGCGTCGCGGGCGTCACGTTGCGCAGGCGTGCCCCGCCAATCTGGTCGCACAGGTCGCGGTTGCGGTCAGCCAGGTCGCGCACGGTGGCAAAGTCGAAGCTGGGGTCGCCCTCGGCGGTAAAGTACTCGGTTTCGAGCACCTTAAGGGCCTCCTCGCCCTTCTGGCGCTCGGACTCCATGGCGCCGTGATCGCCATAGATAAACATGGGAATAAACGGCTGGCGCTCGTATTCGAGCGCTTGTGAAACGTTCATATAACTGCTCCTTGGACGGGCCGCAGCGCGCGGCTCGGGTTCATTGAGATGTGGCGAGATGATAGTTTACCATGGGCAACTATTGGCATCGCGCCTAGGACAACTACAATACCCTAGTTGACCGCTAGGACTTTTACAATGCTGCCGAAAGACACGAAAGGTTCCATCCGTCATGGATTTGCTGATTGATATTCTGCTCGACGCCGGCAAGGACACGCTCTCGCTTGTGCCGTTTTTGTTGGTGACGTATCTGGCCCTCGAGACCTTGGAGCACGTCGCGGGCGACCGCGTTAACGGGGCCATCAAGCGCGCCGGCGCCGCGGGTCCCGTGGTTGGCTCGTTGCTGGGTATGGTGCCGCAGTGCGGCTTTTCGGCCATGGCGGCAACGCTGTACGCCGGTCGCGTCGTGACCTTGGGCACGTTGGTGGCGGTGTTCCTTTCGACCTCCGACGAGATGCTGCCGCTGCTACTTGCCGAGCAGGTTCCCGTGCAGACCATGGCGATGCTTTTGGCTTCGAAGGCACTGATCGCGCTGGTCACGGGCTTTATCGTGGACGCGGCTATCCGCGGCCTTCGTCGTAACGCTCGCGCGCATGCGGCGATTCGCCGTACCGTGCTGGGGACCGCTTCCAATCCGGCTCATGTGAACTGCGCGCACGACGACCATACCGGGGGCGACATCATTGATGAAGTGGCCGAGGCGGGCGTGAGCGCCGATCACATCCATGAGCTGTGCGAGCGCGACCATTGCGGTTGCGATGAAGACGAGGACGAGTACGAACACGGACATGGACACGATCACGGTCATGGGGGCGAGCATGAACACCATGATGGCCACGGTCACTCCCACTCTCACGAGAGCGCGCCCCTCCTGTCGATTATTCGCAGCGCCATCTCGCACACCGTGCAGGTATCGGTATTCATTTTTCTGGTGACGCTGATTCTGGTCGCCGTGCTCGAGACCTTCGGCGAGTCCGCGATCGAGCAGTTCCTGCGTGGCAACGAGACGCTCGCCGTCCTGGGTTCGGCGCTTGTCGGCCTGATCCCCAACTGCTCGGCGAGCGTGGTCATTACGCAGCTGTACCTGGAGGGCGCGCTACAGCTGGCACCGATGCTCGCCGGCACGCTTATCTCCGCCGGCGTGGGCTACCTGGTGTTGTTCCGCACCAACCGCAGTGCCCGCGAGAACGTCATGTTCCTGGTCATGATGTACGTCATCGGCGCCGGTTGGGGAATCGTTCTCTCTGCCTTTGGTCTCTAAGCCCAAAAATCTACCTTGGTTAGCGCAGCAGCTCGGTGAGGCTGCGCTTAAAGCGGGCCCGGTCTTCGCTGGTAAATGCCGCCGGACCGCGAGTGCGACCGCCGGCGCGGCGCACCTTCTTTTCCTCGTGGCGAATAAACAGTTGCATGTCGATGGTCGCCTTATCGTAGACGCGCCCGCGCACGCCGATGGCGGCGGCATCGCGCCCGAGCACCATGCTCGCCAAGCCAATGTCCTGCGTCACGACTACGTCGCCCGCCTGCAGGCGTTCGACAATGGCAAAGTCGGCGCTGTCGGCGCCCACGCTCACATCGAGCGTCGTGACCCAAAATCCGCGTCGCGCATGCTCGACGTCGCGCGGATCGTCGCGGCGAATGTGGCGTTCCAGGTTCTGTGTGCTGTTGCCGGCGATAACGACGGCGACGCCCGCCCGCCGCGCGCAGTCAATCGACTCGCGCGTGACCGGGCAGGCGTCTGCATCAATAAAGAGCGTTCGCGGCATCTAGTGCACCAGTTTGCCAAATTGAATAGCGCGAACAATCAGCGTTACGCCAAACACCAGCAGTGCGGTGCCGCTAAAGATGACGAGCATCTTGGCCGACCACAGCGGATAGATAAACACGAACATGCCGGCGATGATGGAGAGCGCGCCGCTCAGGATGGCGAGGGCACGGTTGGACGAAAGCTCGGACTCCAGAATGGACATGACACCTTCGACGATCCAGCCAAAGCCGGCCACGATAACCACCATCGTGGTGAGCGTCGCGGTCGAGAAGGCCTGGTTGCGCAGGATTATGACGCCGCCCAAGATAATGAGTAGGTTGGAGATGATGCTCGTCACGCGCCAGCCGGTGGGCAGCAGTGGCTCGAAAACAGCGGTAAACAGCCTGATCGCGGCCGTGATCACAAAGTAGAAGCCCAAGACGGTCGTTAGGAAGACGAGGGACTTGGCGGGCGCAAACAGCAGTGCGATGCCGGCGACGAGCGCCAAGACGCCCGTGATGGCGTAAATCCAGCGCACGGCCTTGACGGCCTTGCCTGCCATGCTTTTCTCGTCAAATCCAAACTGGCTCGATTTTTGGTCATCGTTCTTAAGGATGCCCATAATGTCTCCTTTCCGTGCGGTGCACGTCGCGTTCATTGCTCTCCGTGCGGCGTACGCCAAAAGTGCTGCAACAAGTATCGCCCAAGGGCGCCGATGCATGGGGCGGGAAGGACGAATTGCCGCCCCACATTCCCGAATTGTTACTTTTGTTCCCGCTCCAGTGAGGATTAATCAACAATTGTAGAACATTACGCCGCTGTATGTAATTGCCTAGGTTTTAGGTTAGATTCTCCTAAGAACAATTGCCCGAAATTGGGGGTCCCTATGAACGAAACAGTTCCCGCGGCGCCGTCGAGCGCGGAGTCGATGGCAAAGCAGGGTTGCGAAAAGCTCGGCTTGGACGCGTTTGATGCGTTGGTTCGCTGCGCCCGCACGTGCCGTCGCTTTGACGAGTCCATGCGCGTGCCGCGTGAGCTTTTGCTTGAGCTGGCGGAGCTGGCGCACCTGACTCCCTGTGGTGCCAATGCTCAGCGTCTGCGTTTTCATGTGGTAAGCGGTGCAGAGGACTGCGCGCGTGTATTTGACGAGCTTGCATGGGCCGGTGCGCTCAAGGATTGGCCGGGTCCCGATGAGGGCGAGCGCCCGACCGGCTACATCGCGATTCTTGCCGAGCGCGCCGTTCCGGGTAAGCCCGCCGCTCCTATTACTGAGGTCGACACGGGCATTGCCGCGCAGACGATGATGCTCGCCGCCCGCAGCGCCACGCCCGAGGTGGCTGCCTGCATGTTCAAGGCCTTTACGCCCCACGCGATCGATGCCATGGGGCTCGATAGCGATAAGTATGAGCTCAAGCTGATCATGGCGTTTGGCGTTCCGGCCGAGACGCAGGTGATCGATGCGATCGATTCCAACCCCGACGGCTCAATTAATTACTGGCGCGACGAGGCGCAGGTGCACCACGTACCCAAGCGCCCGCTTGCCGACGTACTGGTGTAGCTGAGCGTCACCGCGGTGTGATCCGGCGGTAAACCACCACAAAGGTACCTGTCCCCTTTGCGGTGGTGCGAGGGGAGGACGTGTGGCAGATTTGTATTTGGTGCGGCATGGGCAGACTGAGCTCAATGTGCAGAACATTTTGCAGGGTGGGCACGATTCGCCGCTTACGGCGCGCGGGCGCGAGCAGGCGCTGGCGACGCGCGCGGCGTTTGAGGCGCGTGGCGTGACCTTTGACCGTGTGTATTCCTCGCCGTTGGGCCGGGCGCGGCATACGGCTGAGCTAATTGCTGGTGAGGGCCGCTCGATAGAGCTGGTCGATGACCTGCGCGAGTGGCATTTGGGCTCGCTGGAGGGTACATCAAATCGCGAGATGCCGCCGCAGCCCTGGGGTGATTATCCGGTGGCCTTTGGTGGCGAGTCTGAAGGCGAGCTCCAGTCGCGCATGGTCGCGGCGCTGTCCCACATCATGGCCAGGCCGCAGCACGACTGTGTGCTGGCAGTCTCCCACGGCTCTTCCTGCCAGGAGTTTCTTGAGTATGTGACTGGCAGGGGAGAGCTACCCGACAACGGTGCCGTGCTTCATTTTGGCTATTGCGACGGTGCGTTTTCGCTCCTTGATTGGTAACGAACGAAAGGACCCCTATGAATAAAGACCTGTATCTGGTTCGTCATGGGCAGACAATATTCAACCTTAAGCGCATTATTCAGGGTTGGAGTGACTCGCCGCTCACGCAGCTGGGATGCGACCAGGCGGCGCGTGCCGGCATGTTCTTACGTGCGCGCGGCATTGAACCCGATCATGCCTACACCTCCACACTTCATCGCACCGAGCAGACTATCGCCAACCTGTGGCCGGGCTTGGCGTACGAGCGCCTGGACGGTCTGCGTGAGTGGTTCTTTGGCGACTTTGAGGCCGAGCGCGTGATGCTTATGCCCGAGCGCCCGTGGCGAGATTTCTATCGTCAGTTTGGCGGCGAGGGCCAGATGCAGGTGCGCGAGCGCATGGCGGCGACGATAACCGATCTTATGCGACGTCCGGACCACGAGTGTGTGCTCGCGGTGAGCCACGGTTCGGCTATCAAGGAGTTTTTGGACCACGTGCGGGGCGCGGCGGCCGACGAGTGCGAACGCGTGCCGGGCAACTGCTCAGTGCTGCATTTTGCGTTTGACGATGCGGCCGATACGTTTGAACTGGTCGAAGTCTTTACGCAGGAAGACTACGCGCGCGAGCTGGGGCTTGAACCGCTCGTGGCTACTGCGGGTCCGCAGCGCGGATAACGCGAGCGCGGCGGCACGGGTCGTCGGCATAACTTCTCGACGCAAAAGGGGCGGAGATGCATGTACCTGCTGCATCTCCGCCCCCTGTTTGTTGGGCTGCCGATTTTTGTGCTGGACGGTCTGGTCTTGCTAGAACCGCGCGACCTGGTGCGTGAGCAGACCCGTCGGAACCTGCGCCGCGCCGCCGCTGACCTGCGCGGCGGGGAAGAGCGCAGCTACGGCAAAGTTGAACGGCTCTTTGCCCGTGTAGGTGCCGGCGGCACGTGCACCGTCGGCCAGGAGCTGTGATGCCTCGACTAGTGCGACAGCGTAGGCAGGGTCGTCGGCCAGTGCCGGCTCCGGCGCCTGGTCGAGCATGGCGCGGATGGCCCCGACGGCGTCCTCGCGCTTGACCTCCCACACGCGGTGCGTAATGCCGGCGGGGTCGGTGACGGCATAGAGTGAAGCGCCCTCTTTTGCGGCGCCGAGGATGATATCCATGACGGGAGAGGCTTCGTAGACAAGCGTTACGGGACGGGGCTGTACCTTGAGGTCGGCGATTGCGCGCGCAGCGGCGGTCGTATCGGCGGCAACCGCGTCGCCGCCCGCCAGCGCACCAACCGGGCAGATCGCCACGACACCCGTCACACGTCCCGGCTCGCCCGAGCATTCGTACACGTAATACGCCGCACCCGGGTCCTTGAGCATCAGACCATCGGCAATGGCTCCGCGCAGAGCATCGTTGCCGCTCATGATGCTGTCCATTGCAGGCAGCGCCTCGAGCACGCGGTCCTGAGCCGGGCGGATGCAGGGAAACGGAAGTGCTTTCATGGGCGGTCCTAACGCACGAGTCGGTTTGTTCGCGGCTTATTATGCCCCAACTTGGCCGCTCGCGTCCCAGAGCACGTTGTCGGCGAGCACGATGAGCACGTTCTGACAACGAACGATGTCGGCGTGGGGCACATATTCGTTGGGCTTGTGGGCGAGCGCGAGCGAGCCTGGGCCATAGCTCATGCAGTTACGGTTACCCGTCTTGCCGGCAATGACGGCAGTGTCGGTGTAGCCGGTAAAGAAGCCGACGGTCGTATCCGTGCCCGTTACATCGTCTGCTGCGCACTTGAGTGCAGCTAGAAGGGGAGAGACCGGATCGCGCTCGATGGCGGGGCGGTCGCCCGTCACGGTGTAGCTGCCATGGCAACCGGGAACGGTGGCTTCGGCGACGGCGATGGCATGCTCGACCATATTGATTGCGGCGGCCGTATCGGTCGGCGGGGTCAGGCGCATGTCGACCCAAACTTTGGCGCGGTCGGGTACGACGTAGGGGCGATATCCGCCCTCGATTTGGCCAAACGTGATGGTCGAAGGCCCCAGCTCATCGTGCGCGGGCAGCGCCGCAAACGCGCGACGAAGCGAACACACGACCTCGGCCATGGCGGCGACGGCATCCGCGCCCTTCCAAGGCTGGCTCGCATGCGCCGTCACGCCAGCCATTTCAATCTCGAACCACGTACGCCCCTTGTGCGCCACCTGGATCTGTCCGTCGGTGGGCTCGGTGTCCAGCACCCATTCGCGCGAGCTGACCCAGCCAGCATCGATCGCGGCCTCTGAGCCGCGCATGAAGTCTTCCTCGTCGACCGAGCAGATGAGCGAAAAGCCGCGGCGTGGCAGCGCGCCATCAGCCGCCACGCGCTCGAGCGTATGGACCAGTGCGGCAATGGCGCAGGCCAGGCCACTCTTCATATCGCAGGAGCCGCGACCATAGAGTTTATCGTCGCGCACGATCGCTCCGAGCGGCGGCGTGTCTGCCTCCCAGCCATCGCCCAGGGTGACGGTATCCATGTGACAGATGTAGACGAGTCGGGCCTCGTCGCTTACGGCCGGCACGGTAATCATAAGGTTGCGGCGCCCGGGGAGTACTTCGAGCTCCTCAATCTGCACGGCATCGAGCGCAGGACTATCAAGCTGCGCCAGCTGCTGCTCAATGAGCCTCTTAATGAAGTGCTCGATCTCGTCCTCATACGCGCCCGGGTCTGAGCTGTCGATCCGCACGAGCTCCTGCGTAAGCCGCCAGGCAAAGTCCTCATCAACCATATGCAACCTCACAATCAGTCTGCTTTCCAAACCGATTGTAAGTCTCCTGAGAGATCTGCGACATGCGCGTGGCGATATTTGCCGTTCGCAGGCCGAGCCATCGCGCTCGCCGTCTGAGCGGGTTCACAAACGAAGCAGTGGGTACGTACCCTTCATGGACGACATACTGTGCGACATATCTGCCTTTCGGTATCACCGGATACCTCCACAGGTCTTGGCAATAATGCCGGACCTGCCAAATTCTGCGGACGATCCGCGCAGGGAGCACCTATGTGAGCATCCGCTCGTCAAGCATTTCCTGGGCACCCCGTTACACGTGTTGGCGCAGGGCGTCTGCGGGCGCAAGGGCGATCGCATTGTCAGGCATGTTTGGAACGGGGAGAGGCCGTTTGATTCCATGCGGCAGACGGAGTTTGGCCTCGATGTTGCGTCCCCGCTCTTTACCCTGCTGACCCTGGCTTCCTCGGTCTCAAACGAGCGTTTAATCATGTGCATGTATGAGATGTGCGGCACCTTTGCCGTGTGCAAGATTGCGCCTCAGGTAAAGTCGGCACTTGTGCAGGCATATGGGGACCGGTGGGGTGACGCACGGTTGGGTTGGGAAAATGTAAAGGATGTCTCGGGGAATCCAACGGACCTGTGGAAACGACCGCCCTTGATCGAGTTCTCTGAACTTACAGAGTACGTCGATAAGATCCCGGGGCTCCGCGGTGCTAAATCGTTCACACGTGCCACGAAATGCATTACGGGGGTGGCGGCATCGCCGCTTGAGGTCCAGGCTTCGATGCTGTTTGGCCTTACGAGGTTGCGCGGCGGCGAAGGGCTGCGCCTTACCAATAACGTTGAGATTCGTATGACGCGCAGCGCCCGCCTGATTTCGGGGCTTGATAGGCGCTATGCCGATATCCTGCTGGCAAATAAGGACGGCAGTCGAGAGTGTCTGGTTGAATGCCAAGGTAAAGCCATTCACGGATCCATTGAATCCAAGATTTCTGACTCCGACCGAACGACGGCCTTGCAAGCGATGGGATATCCCGTCGTTTTGATGACCTATGGCCAGCTGGCCGACTCCGATGCCTTCCGCGTGGTGATGGAACTCATCATGTCCTATCTCGATGCGCCGTTGAAAGACAAGACACCGCGGCAGCAGGAGCTCGAACGGCGGCTTCGTGAGGAGATTTTTATCGATTGGGCGGGAATGTAGTCGTGCAGGTGGAAAGCGGTCGCGCGAACTAGAGTTTTGGGCGCGAAAAAGGCTTCAGTTTCGCCTTGAAAGGGCTATAGAATTGCTATTCGGAACTAGTTGTTTCGGAAAATCGACAGTTAACTTGGATGTGGTATATTGAGATCGATTTTTACCTACTAAAGCCCCTGATAAAGCTGTTTATCAAAGCAGGTGTGCTCAGTGATTTGGGTATGAGTGTCGATTATCCGAAAAAACTTGTTCTGGATAGCATTTTCAAAACCAGCCGGAGCAACGAAATCGGCCCCCGTTTCGTGAAGACGGGGGCCGAATGGGCTTCATGGCCTTCCTGGCAGGCTTGGCGCCGGCGCTATTTGATCACGCGCACGCGATACATCGACGGAATCTGCTTGAGCGCCTCGATGGTGCTGGTGTCCAGGTGCTCGTCGGTGTCGAACATGGTGTAGGCGTTCTCGCCGGCGGACTCGTTGGTCATGCGCTGCACGTTGGCGTTGTCCTTGGCAAGGATGGCCGTGATCTGGCCGATCATGTTGGGCACGTTGGCGTGCAGGCAGGCGATGCGGCTTGCGGCGCGCGCCTTGCCCATGCTGCAAGCGGGGTAGTTGACGCTGTGCGCGATGTTGCCGTTCTCCAGGTAATCCTTGAGCTCGCTGATGGCCATGTCGGCGCAGTTTGCCTCGGCCTCGCCGGTGCCGGCGCCCGAGTGCGTGGTGATAAACGTGTTGGGCATCTTGACGGTCTTGGGCGTGGCAAAGTCGCAGCTAAACCAGCTCAGCTTGCCTTCGCGCAGGGCGGCGTCGACGGCATCCTCGTCGATGATGGTCTCGCGCGCGTAGTTGATCAGCACGGCGTTGGGGGCCAGCAGGTCGATCTGCTCGGTGCTGATCATGCCGATGGTGTCGGCCTTGCTGGGCACGTGCACGGTGAGGTAGTCGCAGCCGCGGCACAGGTCCTCGAGCGTGCCCACGCGCTGCACCTCGCGGCTCAGCACCCATGCGTGCTCGACGGAAATAAACGGGTCGTAGCCGTAGACGTCCATGCCTAGATCGACGCAGGCGTTGGCGACCTTGGAGCCCACGTTGCCCAGGCCGATGACGCCGATGCGCTTGCCCTTGAGCTCGCGGCCCACAAAGGCCTTCTTGGCCTTCTCGGCGTCGACCTGTATCTCGGGGTCGTCGGCGTTGTCACGGACCCAGTTCATCGACTGCACCACGCCGCGGCTCGAAAGCACCAGCATGCCCAGGACGAGCTCCTTGACGGCGTTGCTGTTGGCGCCGGGGGAGTTAAAGACAACGACGCCCTTCTTGGCGTACTCCTCGACGGGGATGTTGTTGACGCCGGCGCCGCAGCGGGCGATGGCGCGGATGCCCTCGGGCAGCTCGTAGCCGTGCAGGTCGGTGGAGCGCATCAGAATAGCGTCGGCCTCCTCGGCGGTGCCCACAAACTCGTAGCCCTCGCCAAATTCGACTTTGCCGTCCTTGGTAATGTCGTCGATGGTTTTAATCTTGCGCATGAAAAACTCCTTAGCGGATTTGTTTATAACAAGTGGTTTGAAGTGGCTGGTCGGCCCGCTCGTTGCGGGCTAGTTAGATCGCGGGCTCAAACTATGCTGCGCTTCGAAGTCCTTCAAATACGAGGCCAGTGCCTGCACGTCTTCCATGGTGACGGCGTTGTACACGCTGGTGCGGATGCCGCCGACGAGGCGATGGCCCTTGACGTTTTGAATCTGGTGCTCGGCCGCGCCTGCGACAAAGGCGGCGTCGAGGTCGGCATCGCCGGTACGGAACGTGACGTTGGCGATGGAGCGACTGTCTGTCTGTGCGGTGCCGTGGAATAGTTTGCTGTTCTCGAGCAGGTCGTAGAGCAGGTTGGCCTTGGCCCAGTTGCGCTCGGCCATGGCGGCAAGTCCGCCGGTCTGTTCAACCCAATGGAACACCTTGCCGCACACGTAGATGCCAAAGGTGTTGGGCGTGTTGAGCATGGAGCCCTTGACGGCTTGGGTCTTAAGGTCCAGGTACTGCGGCGTCTGCGCAAAGGCGGGGCCATCTGCGATGAGGTCGTCGCGAACGATGACCACGGTCACGCCCGCGGCACCGGCGTTTTTCTGCGCGCCGGCGTAAATGAGCCCGTAGCGCTCAACGTCGAGCGGCTGCGACAAAAAGCAGCTCGAGACATCGGCGACTAGCGGCACGTCGCCGCAATCGGGCAGCTCGTGGAACATAGTGCCAAAGATGGTGTTGTTCTGGCAGATGTAGACGTAGTCGAGCCCGTCGCCCGCGGCCTCGGTGGCAATGCGCGCGTTGACGTCGGCCATGGTGGGAATGCGGTCGAAGTTGGTGTCCTCGGAGCTCGCGAGCAGCACGGCCTCACCGTACTTGGCGGCCTCCTTGTACGCCTTGTTGGCGAAGTTGCCGGTCACGACGTAGCCGGCGCGGCCGCGGCGCATGAGGTTCATCGAGATGCCCGCAAACTGCAACGTGGCGCCGCCCTGCAAAAATAGGACGTGGTAGTTGTCCGGGATGCTCAGCAGGCGACGCAGGGTTGCCTCGGCGTCGTCGATGATCTGCTGGTACATGCTAGATCGATGACTCATCTCGAGCACGGACATGCCGCAACCGCGGTAGTCCATCATCTCGTCGGCGATCTCGGCGAGCACGCTTGTAGGCAGCGCGGCCGGGCCAGCTGAGAAGTTGTGCACACGTGCCATCTTCTAGGTCCCCCTCGTAGTCGTTTGAACGTTCGGGATACTTTAGCACAGTGGAGCGTCAGGCGCGACCGCATCACAGCAAAACCCGAGTGTGCCGCTATGATTTACAGGGTTGTTACATGGGGGAGGGATTATCTCGAGGCTCGTATCCGATCCGCCTCGGCCTTTGCTTGTTTCCAGGGGCGTACGCGACCGTTGGTGAGGTCGTCGTAGCCACGAGCGATGGCACGTTGAATGTGATCTTCGCGTTCCTGAATGGTAGTTAGTGCGCGCGTCTGATCAGAAATAGACTTTACGACAGACATATGAAGCTCCTTACATAGAAGCATGTGTATAACTCTATGTTGAATATAGCGGAGGATGGCGTTGGGCGTGTGCGTGCCTGCATTCGTAAGCGCGGTTGTCTGGCAAGTGTGATTTGGGGCGACCTCGTCAAAGCTTCTGAGCTGCGAAAATGACCGTTAACCGGATTTAATTTTGTTGCTCAACATTTGACACTCTGGGCGTGGTAACTTTTTTACCAACAGGTATGATTATTGCCATGTGCGCCGCACCTGCCTGCCGGGTTGCGGCGCACTTGTGACAGCCTTTGACACCCTTGGAGCGTGTACTGTGGATATAACCACAAAAAGCGTTCGGGGGGGGGGGGGTGCTCACCCGCGAGCAATTCCTCCCGCATGAGATGCGCATCGTCGCTGCCCTTCGTATGCAGGGCGCAAGCGACGAGCAGGTCATTGTACGCGTAAAGAGCGAGAACCTCTTTCAATATCCCACGGAACGCATGGTCGCCAACCGCGCAACCGTGTGCCTTCGACGCCTCGACGCCATGGTGCCCACGGACGCCGCATGCGCCGTGCGTGGCATCGACTCCAATATCGCCGTCGAGGCTGTGTCATCCCTAACCAGGCTCATGGCATCCGGCACTCCCACGCAGGCGGACCAGGCCATCTTCTACAGCATGATCTGCCGCTACGATATCGTGCGCGAGCTCGTGCTCGTCGAGGTAGGGGAGCGCCTACAAAACTTCGATTATGCCTTTACGGCGGTTGACCTCAATGCCTTTATGACACGCTTTACCACGGAGTATCCGGACGCGGCCCGCTGGACTGAGGCCACGGTCAAGCGCATTAAGGGCTCGCTCCGCCAGACGCTCCGCCATGCCGGCCTTATCGGCGAGGGCCAGGGCCCGGAGTCCGAGCGTCTGTCACCACTCTTCCTCGATTCCGATGTCGAGCGAGCCTTGGTTCTGCTGGGCGAGCAGTCGCTTATCGCGGCCCTTACCGGCAGGGTGGTGATGTAGCGTGGCTCCTGTCAACAGCGCCGCCGAACCTGCTATCACCCCGGCGACCGATCTCACCACCAATATCGGCATCCATTCCCGTAAGAGCGTCGTGGCGGCGCATGTCCGCTCTCAGCACGCCTGTCAGGAATTTGAGCGCCGCGCGCAGCTTCTGCGCGAATGCCTGTGCAGCGAGGACTTTTTGGCTAACAAGGGCATAGGCAATGAGATCGGCTTCCACACCTTTTGCTATGACCCTGCGCTGGAGTTTGAGGCGCGTGCATTATTTGACACCCTTTCACGCGATGCCGAGGCCGACAAGCTTCCGTGCACGCTCAAGGTCGTGAACCTCTACGACGCCGTGCTGGCAATTCTCGAAAAGCGCCGTGTCCTTAAGGCCATCCCACGCCAAGAGGAGCGCCGCGGTACCCAGCGCGTGCTCGAGGACGTGGCCAAGTTCGCCTCGCCCGAGAAAGTCGCCGCGTACATCCTTGAGCAGACCGAGCCGCACGCGCCTGGAGACGTCGTTCTCCTCACCGGCGCGGGCGAGGTCTTCCCATTCTTTCGCATGCACACGCTTCTCCATTGCATGCTTGCGGATTTTGATGAGGTGCCTGTGGTCGCCGCCTATCCGGGTAGTTTCAACGGCTCTTCTTTCCAGCTTTTTAACCGTCTGCCGGCCGACAACTACTACCGCGCCATCGATATCTCGTAAGCACGGCTCCCCGCAGGCAAGTCCCTGCCGCCGGTAACAACCCTTTGCCACAACGTTCCCAAACCCAAAGGAGCACCCATGGACAACACGATCATTCGCGACCTCTTTGCAAAAGACATCAACCGCTCCATCAACGGCGTGGTCAAGGTCCAGGATTCAAAAGATGGGTCCATCCGCCAGGAGCTTGACGAGTACGTGGTGACGCGCGAGTTGCAGAGGCACTTTGCCACGTTCTTCAAGGCCTACGGCGATGCCATCGATGCGCGCACCGACAAGATCGGCGTGTGGATCAGTGGTTTCTTCGGTTCCGGTAAATCGCACTTCCTCAAGATGCTGAGCTACCTGCTCGAGAATCGCCAGATCGGCGGCAAGAGCGCCATCCGCTACTTTGACGGCAAGATCGTCGACTCCATGGTCGCGGCTGCCATGGAGCGCGCCTGCTCGGTGCCCACGCAGGCCATCCTCTTTAACATCGATAGCAAGGCGGGTCAGTGGAAGCAGGGCGATACGGCTCCCACGGCGCTGCTTCGCGGCTTTGAGCGCATGTTCTACGAGGCGCGCGGCTTCTACGGCGAGGACCTCAAGCTTGCAAAGCTCGAGGACTACATCGATTCCCTGGGCAAGACCCAGGAGTTCCGCGAGGCCTTTGAGCGCGTCAACGGCGAGTCCTGGCTCCAGGCCCGCGACACCTACAGCTACTTTGAGGACGACGTCGTCGAGGTGCTGCAGAGCGTGCTCGGCATGAGCGAAAAGGCCGCATGGAACTGGCTCGAGGGGTTCTGAGGACGAGGTTTTGGCCCCCGATGTCTTTGCCAAAAAGGTCAAGGATTACGTGGACGCTCAGGCAGCGGCCCACGGTGGCAACTTCCGTTTGCTCTTTATGGTCGACGAGGTGGGACAGTTTATTACAAACGACCAGGACCCAAGCCTTATGCTGAGCCTTCAGACCATCGTCGAGGAGCTGGGTGCCGCCTGCGGTGGCCGCGTGTGGGTAATGGTTACGAGCCAGGAGGCCATCGACAACCTGAGCCTGCCCGTGGGCAACGACTTTTCAAAGATCCAGGGCCGTTTCAATACCCGCCTTTCGCTCTCCAGCTCCAGCGTGGACGAGGTCATCCAGCGCCGTGTGCTCGAGAAGACCGCGCCGGCGGCCGATATGCTTGCACGGGTCTACGAGCAAGACGCCGCCGTCCTCAAAAACAACTTTACCTTTGAGGGGGGCTCGCGCTCCGACCTTGCCGGCTTCGCCAACTCCAAGGATTTTGTGGCCAGCTACCCGTTTGTGGGCTACCAGTTTAAGCTTCTGCCCGACGTGATGACCGAGGTACGCAAGCATGGTGTTAAGGCCAAGCACATGTCCACGGGCGAGCGCTCCATGCTGAGCGCGTTTCAGGAGAGCGCTCAGGCCATCCAGCATGACCAGACTGGTGCACTCGTGCCGTTCTGGCGCTTCTTCGACACAATCTCCAAGGATTTGGAGCATGGCATCATTCAGGTCGTCGTCTGTGCGGAGCGCGCGGCTGAAAACGCAGAGGGTCTTGAGAGCTACGATGTCTGGAGTGGGAAGGATAAACTGGACTTTCTTTTAAGGATCCTCAAGCGTATTGCCGCTCGTATTCCACTGGAGACATGTAGCCCAGGGTGGAATGCATGCGCACCCTATTGTAATAGAGCTCTATGTA
>NZ_JBBNLO010000028.1:0-27643 GCF_040092405.1 Collinsella sp. CLA-ER-H2 | reverse complement strand
CACACTCGGGCACTTGGAACGGGGGAAACGGCGGTCGACGAAACTGGAGAGGAGGTATTACGAGCTCCTGTGCGAATTGGAGAGAACGCTCCCGCAAACTGCCTCTTGACAACTTATAGGAGCGTCGCTTTTACCTGATGGATAAGGCGGCCGGCGTGTACTATCTGCGCTCAAACGTGTTTGCGAGCGCGAACGACGACGCCTATCCGGCGGTCAGCGCCATCGTGAAGTCCGCAGTCGACAAATGCAGCGCCGATACCGACGGGTCCGACTACGCCCGCGCCCTGTGGCTCCACGACTGGACGCTCGACCAGCTGGAGCACGACCACAACCTCAACTGGTGCTCGGCCGAAAGCGGCCTCACGCGTCACCAGGGCATCTGCGAGAGCTATCAGCGCATCTACTCCAAGCTCCTTGACGCCGCGGGCATCGCCAACGGCCGCATCACCGGCAACGGCCACACCTGGAACGCTGTAAAAATCGACGGCAAATGGTGCCAGATGGACCTAACCTGGGACGACACCAGCGACAACTGGTACGGAGACCTTGACCAGCGCCATTTGTACTTTGGCCAAACCGACGAGCTCATGGCAATCGCCCACTCCGACCACACGGCAAACTACCAAAAGGACGACTACGCCTACCGCTCGACCGACCTATCCAACAATTACTTTGTGCGAAATGGCAAGGCCGAAGAATGGACAGAGAAGTACGCCGACCGCATTCAGCAGCGCCTAGATGCCAAGGAAGAGAGCTTTTCCATTGACGCTGATAACCAGTCGTTCCCGCCGAGCATCTCGGGGATTCAGAGGTGACGCATAATTTCTTTCGCAAATTGACAACCGCATAGCGGAACACGGCCCACGCCCCGTCATATGGATTCCAGCGACTAAACAACAAATCATTGACGAAGGGAGCACGGGACGCGTCTGCGAACATCGTACCAACCGACGAGGAGTCGCTGCGCAAGGACATAAAGAATCTGGTGAGGAAGACCGTCGAGGAGACGACCAACGCGCTGCTCGACGAAGAGGCGTCCGAACTCGTCAGAGCCGAGCGCTACGAGAAGAAGGCGGGCTGGGAGGCCTACCGCAGCGTCCGGTATGCCAGAAAGCTCGCCATTGGAGCCGGGAAGGTCGAAACAAGTGCGTGAGGATGCTCGGTGCGCTCGGGGAGGTGTTCACCGGGGCCCGCCATCGGCACTGCGCGGTGATTTCTACCGCAACGTGCTGGAAAGGGTTCCCGTGACCAGGCGAAAGGCCGTAGCGCATGTTGAAGGCGATCCACGCGCAGGAATCGCGCGAGGCATGCGGCAGGAAGGCCGGGGAGGTGGCGGACGAGTTGGAGTCGATACGGCTCGGGGCGGGCACGAGGACGGAGCGCGACGGGTTCGCCGAGACGCTTGCCTACACGGAATTCCCGCCGGAGCACTGGCGCCGGATCAGGACGAACAACGGGATCGAGCGCATCAACCGCGAGACCAGGAGGAGGACGAGGGTCGTCGGGGCCTTCCCGGACGGCAATTCGGCCCCCATGCTAGTGACGGCGAAGCTGAAGTGCATAGTGGAGCACGAGTGGGGCAAGAGGAGGTACCTGGACATGTTCAAGCTGGAGGAGATGGACGAGCTGAGGGGAAAGGCGGAGGGCTAGAAGAGGACGGGGCCGAGGACGGCTAAATCAATTTGCGAAAGAATCTTGACGGCACCTCCCAAAAGAGGTTGCCGGTTTAGCGCGATGGACGCATGAGGCGATCTTTACTCACCGGATCATATCAACCTAGCTGAGCCATCTCTTTCATTACAAAACGGCTATCTACGCTCGTTCGTTCCACTGGACTACGTTCACGCTCCATTCAAAATCATCATGAACGGTTTCCCCACCAAAAACGGAAGCCAAAACGCCTTGTCAACGTGAAAACCCAGAGAAGAGCAGAGCGCGGAACCAATGACGTTAATCAGTTCGCACACAATGCGGGGCAGCATTTCCCATATTCGAATGAGGTTAGCCGAAGCCTAATTCGAAGAGGCTGGATCGGCAATCATGGCCTTCCTGCTTACATAATCCAACCTGGAAACGTAAGAACCGTCCTTTTCCTGCTCGACGATCAAGTCAAAAGTTTGCATATATCTGTAACCGAAGCAATCATAGTAAGCAATTCCCAGCTCATATTTTCCAACTGGAGAACATTTTTCGGTGTCGATATAAATCCCAAGGTAAAAGCTCTCGCCATGATCGAGCGTCATCGCTCTAACTCCTCGCCATTCTTCGCCCTTAGGGTAAACACCGACCCTAACGTTGGTCGCACAACCTAGGCCAGTATTTGTAAATCTCAAAGGAGCATAAATGGTTTGGTTGGGTAATGAAAGTTCAAGGCCGTTCACAACCATACACATATACTTAGATTTAACGCACTCCCACTGATGGCTATTAAGCCCATCTTTATACTCAATCTTATTGCCGATTATTACGTAAGTCTCGCGCTCATCAACCTCACAATACTCATTGGAGATTTCCCCATAGCCAGCATCAGTAGTGTGCAATTTGACAGCATCGTCGCTGCCAAAGGGAAGCATAGAAGATAAGCCTTTCCTATTCTTCTGAGTCAAGATCACCATCGAAAAATGCGGCGCGATGCTTTTCCTGCTCTGCACCCGTTGCTGCTCCCAAGCGTCAAAAACGCCGTAAACGATACCGAGCAAGGCGATGAAGGCTGCACCCATCGTTCCGCAATACCCAAGCATATCCCCTGCACTCCAGGGCGTTTTTATAACATTTGGCGAGCCGACTGAATACAGCAGCATCACTGCAATTGGAATAAAAACAATGATTGTCAAGCTGACAAAGCACAACAGAGCTGGGCTGCCTTTAAGGCCGGAGATCGCAGCTGGTTTTTCCTCGTCACCTTTCTTCGACACAGTACTCCAATCAGCTTAAATTAACACGCTTAACGTCATCCCAATTATGGCGCATATAAAGGGCAGCGAACTCCGTCTGCAAAAGCGATACAAAAGGAGGAATGACAACATGTTGAAGTATGAACTTAAATGACCCTACATTTACGGAATCGCCGTCCATGGAGACAAAATTAATGCCATAAGTTGAAAGCAATAACACCGCCTCGACAAGAACGGAAGATGCATTTCTGCATTCTAGATTAATGGCGAAATAGGACCCCTGACACCCAAATAGGCGGTCACGTCTACCCGGAGCATAAAGCGATGAGGTGGACTTATCGTTGCAGAATATGGGATTGTCACATCTGCCATTTATTAAATTAAAGTACAGAGTAGATGGATCTTCAATAAATCTTTTTAACTCAGCGCCACCACTAAGTCCTGACCTTCCAACAATCCATTTCCAATCGCTATCATTCGCGTCATCGAGATAACGATAAATAAGCGAAACGTCGATGTTATTAATATTCGCCGAAATGACTTCCGAAACAACGCTCTCCATCGAGCCGCATATCTCCCTAAGATACTGATGGACGTTGTAGCAATAAGGAAAATCTCTGGGATGCAGGTAAAGCGAATAAGTGTTTTCCTTTATCAGGTCTGTCTTTCGTTCGTTAAGTCTAACCAACTGTGAAACAACGATCTGCTGGACGTTCTGTTTGAAAAGCTTTGACTCCAATTCTGAATTAACTCGCTTTATCCTTTGTTTCGAAAACTCATGGACAACAATCAGAACTACGGAGCCGGCAACTAAAAGAAAATACAACAAAGCTTTAACGTGAACCTGATTATCGTCAGAAACAAAATGATCGACAACGATCAATCCCGGCGTTGCCAGAAGCGCAAGCATAACCGAAGAAGCATATGCAATTCTCTTAATAGTATTCAGATTCATCGCACGCCCCCATGCCCAAACACAAATGCGGCGCCAGCATCAAACCAGCGCCGCATCAAAAACTAGTCCCTCTTAAACAGATCCCTCGTGTACACCTTGTCCGCCACGTCCGCGAGCTCGTCGCTCCAGCGGTTGGCGACGATCACGTCGCAGCCGGCCTTGAAGGCCTCCAGGTCGTGCGTGACCTCGGAGCCGAAGAACTCCGGCGCGTCCAGCGTGGGCTCGTAGACTACCACGGGCACGCCCTTGGCCTTCACGCGCTTCATGACGCCCTGGATGGAGCTCGCGCGGAAGTTGTCGGAGTTGGACTTCATCGTCAGGCGGTACACGCCCACGACCGGCTTCTCCTTGCCCTCGTACACGCGGTCCCACACCATCTGCAGCACCTCGTCTGCGACGAAGTCCTTGCGCGTGCGGTTTGCCTCCACGATGGCCTCGATCAGGTTCTGCGGCACGTCCTTGTAGTTGGCGAGCAGCTGCTTGGTGTCCTTGGGCAGGCAGTAGCCGCCGTAGCCGAAGCTGGGGTTGTTGTAGTGCGACCCGATGCGCGGCTCCAGGCACACGCCGTCGATGACGTCGCGGGTGTTGAGGCCGCGGACCTCACAGTAGGTGTCGAGCTCGTTGAAATAGGCCACGCGCAGCGCCAGGTAGGTGTTGGCGAACAGCTTCACTGCCTCGGACTCGGTGGTGCCCAGCACGAGCTCCGGGATGCCCTTGGTACCGTCGGCGTTGACGCGCTCGAGCTCGGCGGGGTCGGCGCCCTGTGCGAGCAGGCCGGCGAACTTCTCAGCGGCCGCGACGGCCTCGGGGTCGTCCTTGGGCGCGCCCACCACGATGCGGGACGGATGCAGGTTGTCGTAGAGGGCCTTGCTCTCGCGCAGGAACTCCGGACTGAAGAAGATCTTGCTGTCGCCCAGCCTCTCGCGCAGGCCCGCGGTGTAGCCGACGGGGATGGTCGACTTGATGACGATCCAGGCCTCCGGGTTCACGGCGCGCGCCGCGTCAATCGCGGCCTCGACGGAGGACGTGTCGAAGAAGTTCTTGTCCGAGTCGTAGTTCGTGGGCGTGGCGACCACGACGTATTCGGCGCCTGCATACGCTTCGGTCGCGTCAGCTGTTGCGCTCAGGTTCAAATCCCGCTCCCCGGCCTTGGCCTCGGCCAGGAACCGCTCGATCTCGGCGTCGCGAATGGGCGACTCGTAGTTGTGCAGCTTCTCGACCTTCTCGGGGACGATGTCCAGCGCGCACACCTCGTTGTGCTGCGCCAAGAGCACGGCCAGTGAGAGGCCCACGTACCCGGTGCCTGCAACTGAGATTTTCATATTGCCTCCATATAGCTCTAAATCCGTTGGTTTCATTGCGCTTCGATCGAAAACGTCCTTCTACTTCCAGAAGTCACCGAACCTCTCGATGTCCTCCTCGGTGAGCACGTCGCCGTGCTGGACCTCGATGATGTGGAGGTCGGAGGACGTGGCGCGCACGGCGTGCATGTGGCCGACCTCGATGTTCACAACGCAGCCCGCGCGTACCTGCCGCACGAGCCCGTCGAGCACGACCTCGCCCTCGCCGGCCACGACCGTCCACACCTCTGAGCGGTAGGAGTGGCGCTGGTAGGAGATCTGCCTACCGCTCGCGATGACGAGCTCCTTGGTGAGGGACTTGGCGCCTCCAGGGTAGGCGGAGCTGTCGAGCACGCGGTACTCGCCCCAGCGGCGGCGCTCGTACATGGGGCGGGTCTCGGCGACGGAGCCCACGAGGCCCTTGATGCCGGCAGAGGCCTCCTTGCCGCATGCGAGTATACCGTCGTGCGTGGCCACGACCACTGCATCGGAAAGTCCGGCCACCACCATGGGGAGGCCCGTCTCGTTGATCACGTGGACGTTTGAGCACGTGGCCCCGTCCACGACGACGCGCCCGGCCGCCCGGTCGGTCATCTCCTCGGTGAGGGTGTTCCAGGTGCCCAGGTCCTTCCAGGTGCCCGAATAGGGCACGACGCCGATTGAGGAGGCCTTCTCGACAACCTCGTAATCGAAGGAGTTCTTGGGCAGCTCCGCGTAGCGCGAGCGGAACTCGTCGAAGGAGCCCGACTTCAGGTAGCCGTCGGAGATGGCGGTGAGGTAGCCCAGCCTGAACGCGAAGACGCCGCAGTTCCAGAGCGCGCCCTGGGCGATGAGCGCCTTGGCGGCCTCCCCGTCAGGTTTCTCGGTGAAGCGTGCCACCCTGCGGGGGCTGCCCTCGGTGTCGCCCGGCACGATGTATCCGTACTTCACGCTCGGGTAGGTGGGTTCTACGCCGAGGAGCACTAGGTCGGCGAAGCCAGACTGGACGGCATCGTCGAGCCCCACAACCCCGTCGTAGTAGGCCTGGTCGGCGTAGGAGTCGATGGGCATCACGATCACGGTGTCGCCGGCATCGGCCCCCTGCTCCATGGCAAGGTGGGTGCAAGCGAGCATGATGGCCGGGGCGGTGTCGCGCCGCTCGGGCTCGAGCACCAGGGCGTAGTCGCCCTCGACCTGCGAGCGGATGGAGAACTCCTGGTCCGCGCAGGTGGCGATGGTCACGTCCAAGTCTGCGTCTACAGATCGTATCTGCGAGAATACGCGCTGCACCATGGATACGTGGTTGCCCTGCGAATCGCGCAGCACCTTCAGGAACTGCTTGGAGCGCGAGGAGTTGGAGAGCGGCCACAGGCGCGTGCCCGAGCCGCCGGAGAGTAGTATCAGGTGGATCACTTCGTTCCCCCTAGGATGGACTCGACTTCGGCTGATATGGATGCAAGAAGGGAGTCGGCCCCCTCCACCGTCGCCTCCGTGGCGAACACGTAGGCCTTGACCTTCGGCTCGGTGCCGGAGGGCCGCACGATCGCGCGGGAGCCGCCGGCCAGGAGCAGCTCCAGGACGTCGGCCCGAGGGAGCTGCTGGGGCTTCGGGTCGGAGGGGTTCACGGCGGGCATCTCGACGCCAACGGCGTAGTCGACGAATTGGTCGACGGGCACGCCGGCGAGCTCCGCAGGCGGGTTAGCGCGAAGGCCGGCCATGATGGCGGCCATGTCCGCGGCGCCCTCCGGGCCCTCGTACGCCTTGGAGAGCAGCGCGCTCGCCCAGAAGCCGTGCTCCACGTAGAGCCTCTGCATGGCCTCGTAGAGGTCCAGGCCCCTCGCCTTCCAGTGGGCGGCGAGCTCGCAGACGAGCACGGACGACACCACGGCGTCCTTGTCGCGGGCGTGGGTGCCGGCGAGATAGCCGTAGGACTCCTCGAAGCCAAATAGGAAGTCCGCCTCGCGGCCCTGGGACTCGAGCAGGCCTATCTGCTCGCCGACGAACTTGAAGCCGGTGAGCGTGCGGCGCAGCTCCAAGCCGTACGCGCGGGCGAGGTCGTCGGCCATGGGGGCAGAGACCACGGTGGTCACGGCGACTCTGCGCGAGAGGTCCTCGCCGCTCCCGGCGGCCCGCTCGGCCAGCATGTCGAGCAGCAGCAGCCCCACCTCGTTGCCGGAGAGGAGCACGTACTCGCCCCCGTGGGGCACGGCGATGCCCAGGCGGTCGCAGTCGGGGTCGGTGGCGAAGAGGAGGTCAGCCTTCGTCTCCTCGCAGAGCTCGAGGCCGAGCTCAAGCGCCTCGCGCACCTCTGGGTTGGGGTACGGGCAGGTCGGGAACGCCCCGTCCTGCACGGCCTGCTCCTCGACCACGCGGATGTCGGTCACGCCGATCTTGGCGAGGGCCCCGGAGACGCACTCCAGGCCCACGCCGTGCAGCGGCGTGTACACGACGCACAGGCCCGAACAGTCCACGCCGGTCGCCTGGGCGGCCGCTAGGTCGACGAACTTCTCGATGACTGCCTCGTCGATGGTGAGCGCAAGGCCGCTTGCCACGGCTTCGTCGTAGGGCATGGCCCTCACGTCTTCGAACGGGTCCACGGCGTCAATGGCCGCCTGGATTGCCTCGGCCGTCGCCACCGTGATCTGGCAACCGTCCGCGCCGTAGACCTTGTAGCCGTTGTAGGCGGCCGGATTGTGGCTCGCGGTGATGTTGACGCCCGCAGAGCACCCCAGCTCGCGCACGGCGAAGCTGAGGGCGGGTGTGGGCTCCACACGCTCGTACATGTATGTCTTGATTCCGTTGGCCGCCAGCACCGACGCCGCGCGGCGCACGAACTCCTCGCTGCCGTGGCGCGTATCGCGGCACAGGGCAACCGTCGGGCCCTCAAGGTTCGCGTTCAGCCAGTCTGCGAGGCCCTGCGTGGCCTTGCCCACGGTGTAGGAGTTAATGCGGTTGGACCCCAGGCCCAGCTTGCCGCGCAGGCCGCCAGTGCCGAATGCTAGGTCGCGGTAGAACGCGTCCTTGCGCTCGGAGGCGGACATGGCCTCGATAGCGTCCCGCTCCCCCGCAGATACACTCGAAACCCAATCATCAAAATTGCAGATGTTTGATTTCATCTTTCAATTTCCCTCTCATTATTTGAATTAAAGCGTTCAAGAATTTCGTTCCGAATATTTTTTCCTCAACATCAAAGCGACCGAATACCTTTCGTTGCGATTGAGGGCAGCCAGAATGTAAATAGGAGCACTTAGAACTCCACACAAAAGGACGCACAGAATAAAAGACGCCCAATTCACTGGTACTGCAAGACAGGAAACGGCAGAGAATGCGAAACTCATGAGGACACAAGCGAGAAAACTCCTAGCGAAAGTGGGATAAAAAGTCATGTGCGAAATCCCGAGAACATGAGTCATGTAAAGTGGATTCGTAACGATAGCGATCAAGCTGGTGACTGCCGTCGTGGTTATCGCGCAGCCGTAGACACCCAAATCCGTAAACTCGAGGAGTACAACTGTTCCGATGACACTTACCACCCCGCCGATAACGGTAATGGCGGTAGGAACCTTGTTTTTCAGCGTCAGCGTATAGATGTAGTAGAGGGGGTTGACTAAACCCTCGAAGAAGGAACCCACAATACCGATCATCGTGAGGCTGTAGACAAGTGAGATGTCTTGACCCGGGATCCAAAGCTCGAAAAAGGGAATACCGAGAGCAAAAAACCCAGCGAAGATCAAGCTGGCAAAATAGCCCGACATCTTGCTTGATAGCTTAAGCCGAGACAGGAGAGCTTCTCTGTTGTCTGAGGAGTAGCTCTCCAAGAACAATGGCTGGAAAGCCTGGGAGACAAGCTGGTAGAGCCTGCTGAAGACACTGCTGAAAGTCCGCGATAGCGAGAGTTGGCCCATCGCGACCGCGCTTAGAAGCACATTCGCAAGCAGAAGGTCAATCCCACTGATAAGCACATTTCCTAAATTGTTAATCGAGTTCCAGATCCCGTTCACGAACAGGGTCTTCATTGCGCCTAACGAAAATAGGCTTGGACGAAGCTTTATGTCAGGAGTCAGCCGCCTATATATGCACATATTGCCGGCGAAGAGAACGAGACCGGCAGCCAGCAGTCCAAGCCCATAGTAGTAGGCGTGAGCATCGAAAACAGCATAAAGAGCGACGAGGATGGCGGCCTCGACAACGTACGAGGCGACCTGGAACAAGCCGTAAATATCCAATCTATTCTTCGTGTAGGCCGCTGAGGAGAAGGAGTTTGAACCGTTTGTTACAAGGAAGTTGACGAACACGAGCACGAATAAGTACTGAACGTCGGAGACAAGTCTGGCAGGGACATCAAGTACGCCATCAATGTTCGCTATGACCGGCAGCATACAGAGGAAGATAACAAGGCTAACTGCCGCATTAGCAAAGAATAGCGAAGTAAAATAAGTGCTTGCGGCCTTCTTGTCACCCCTCTGGTACTCGACGGCAATGAAACGGGTGGAGAATGAGTTGAGCGCAGTCATGGCAATCATCGCATAGCTCACAAACGTGTTCGCGAGCGTTATGAACCCGTATGCCTCGACGCCGAGCCTCTCGGTAATATAGGGTGTCAGTAGGAAATTGATTGCGAAGGCCAAAAGCGTAGCAACACCTGTCGTCAACATGGTGACAACCAGCCGATGTGCGCGCGAGGGGCTATTTCCAGTCTGCATGGCTACCTCCTAACGCCATGTGTCCATTCCGCAAAGGAGATGCTGGGCGACGCAAGGGAAGATCAGGGACGGCTTCAATTGCCCCCTCGGCTCTCAACTCATCATCGATGAGCATGCTGTCAAAGAGCAGGAGTAGGACCCAAACGATTTTCATGCCAAGTATTTGCTCCAGGAGCATATCTACGAGAAGCGCCAGTATCGCGAGGGTGGTGAAGTCACCGGCTCTCGAAGATCGGCATTTTCTAGAGGAATTCAATATGCAGACAATGGGGGCAGACGAGATCAGCAGGAAAAGCAGGCCACCCTCGACAAGGGATTCCAGAATCTGGTTGTGCGCGTTAGCGAAATCCCATCGGCCATACAGAATCGACGCCGAATCAGGGTCATAGTAGCCCCAGCCAGACAAGGGCCGCCGGGCAATCAGCGCCAATGCTTTTGTCCAAACGTCTGCGCGGCCCGTGAACGTTAAATCTTTCCCGAATGCCTGTTGCACAAAGTCACCGAGAAACCCGACGTTCCCCACAATCATCGCGACGGCAAAAGCTAGGTAGACCCCGGCGAGGACGTAGCCGTTGACTCTGGGCAAAGGAAGGAGCTCCGGCCAGATTCCCATGAGGACGCCACATGACATGATAGAAAGAGCGACAATCGAGGTGCTTGACTCCGAAATTGCCGCACCCATCAGGGAAACGACACACAGGGCGACGAGCCCAAGACGCGAAAAGAAGCTCGGAGAGAGCCTATGGCGCCAGTAAGCCACGGTAACGAGGGCCATGTACCAGTACATGCGGTTGTTTTTGTTGCCAAGAACCCATTCAGAATAATAGTGTTCGTAGCCGACCCCATCGGTAGTGTTCACGCCATAATAAATTCCGTCGGGAAACAAGACGAGCGAGATGAAGTCTGCAAAGACCGCTAGGGAGAGCATGAAAAGGAGTAAGCCGAGGGTAGACCTCTTTTCTCGTCGCAGCATGAGGTCGACAAGGCAGACAAACACAACGGTCCTGCCCCTCGAAACGACAAAGCTCAAGCCTAAGCCCGGCGAAGAGTGAAGCGCGCTAGCCGTCACGAGAAAGAGGTAGAAGGCTATGGAGCAAATGGCAACACGAGAGGGCTTGTATCGCTGAGCTACGAGATAGATAACCGTAGCCACAAGCGCGAGATTTCCGGTCTGATAAGTCAATGAGGTCGCGAACATGTCGGGCATCATGAAGGAGAAGCCAAAAACAACAAGCAGGACCGTTCCGAAGGTGATCTTGGTGTTAATGAGACTGCTTGTGGAGAAGGAACGAGACATCATATGCCCACCGCCAAAGCAAAGACCCGGTTAGGAAAGGCCTTGGCGTCCGCTTCGAAGGAGAATGATCCGCGCATCAAGCCCCTCGCGGCGCAGCTGACACGGTCGCGAAGGCCGGGGTTATTGGCAAGCGCCGTGATTGAGCTTGAATAGTCCGAAGGTGCCTCGCAATGAAGGTAGCTGACGCCGTTCTCGGCGGGAATGCCCTCGATCCCGATGTCGTTCGTGAGGACGGGAAGCCCTGCGGACATCGCCTCGAGAACCTTGACCTTGATGCCGGCGCCCATGCTCAGCGGAGCAACAAGGCAAAGCGCACGGGCAAAATAGGGCTCGACAGAGTCAACAAAACCGGTGAAGCTCACGCCCTCGCGCACACGAGAGGTTAGCTGCTCAGGAGGGTTGGCACCAACGACGGTGAAACGGTAGCCATCGCCCTCGAGGCTGGGGAAGACCTCGTCGAGGAACCAGAGCGCGGCAGACCAGTTCTCGCGCCTGCGCATGGCACCGTAGAACACAATCTCCCTCCGACCGTCATATGCTCGCTCGCTTCCCAGAAGCGACTGGTAATAGGGGCACCAAACCCAGAAATCGGTCTTGACACCTTCGCCGCGCACGAGTGCAAGGTCCTTGCGGTTGTTGAGGATGACGAGATCCGCGTCACCAAGTGCGGCGAGCTCGGCCTTCTTTAGAGTCGCGGCTCTTCCTCGCAAAAACGAACTTCCAGATATATCGGCGGCGCGTTCGGCGCCCTGGTAGGCGACATCCTCTTCAATGAGGACGAACCTAGCCCCCGGGAAGATCGCTCTCACCTTGTCGACGAGCAGACCCATCTGGGTCCACTGCAGGATGACGATGTCGGGCGCATAGCCAGAGCCAGCGATGGCCCTGATCGCGGAGAGCGCTTTAAACGCCTCGAAGTTATACGTCAAACCTCCGTAGCGGTTCCAAGGGTTCAGTCTGGTCTCCATGTTCAGTCCGGCCCAGAGGGCATGAGCGAGGCCCTCGGTCTTATGCTCGATTATCTCGTGCTCGATCCCGTAGCCGGAGAGATCGTCATTCGCCTCCCGATAGAACAAGGAGTCGGCGAACGTGACCAGCCTTACGTCGAAGCGGGGGTCGGCGTGCAGCGCCTTGAGGTAATAGTTGTGCACCTTGCCGCCCGCATGTGGGACGTTGTCATACGGGGCCGTCTTCGAGACCCATAGGACGTTTATCCTGTCAGCCATATCAGATATCCATTCTGCCGAGAATGAGGGTGATGGCCCCGAAGGCCCGAATGCGCACGAGCGTCACGAGCCCGACAACAGATAGGGGCATGCCCTTCAGCTCCATCCGTTCGAACGTGGGGGCATAGAAGGGGGTGCCAGCGAGGCGACGAGCGGCCTCCACGCGTTGCTGACTTGTGAGAGGGCTTTCGGGATGGAGGTACTGCCTCTTCAGGCACTTCGCATACATCTTGACTACCTTGAAGTCGAATTCTCCCTCGAACCACGAGTATCCGTTCTCGTCGATGAGGTCCCTTATTGACGAGAGGATGTCGTCGGTTATAGAGTCGAAGTCGGGGAGGTACCTGTTGCAGACAGAGCCCTCGTTGACCCGATAGTGGTAGACGGCCCTCGGGACCCTCCGCAGGTGATTTACGCGGGAGATGGCGTTGAGGTTGAAGAGAACGTCCTGCTCCTTCTTGAGCCCGGGCTTGAAACGCAGCCCGTTTTCGTCGAGGAAGGATCGAAGGTACAGCTTGCCCCAAGGCGACCCGAGGATAACGTCGTTAGCGGACTCGAAGCCCCTGCCGTTGAGGGCGAGCGCCATGAGACGTTGTCTATCGTTGCTGTCGAAGTCGCGCTGATCGCAGTTGATCATGGGAATCAGTTTGGTCTGCCCGTGTTTTTCCAGGAGGCAGTCACCAACGCAAATCTCGACGCCGTCCCCCATCCCCGAGAGAAGGGTCTCGAGCGAATCGGGCTCAAGCCAGTCGTCGGGGTCAACGAACATGACATAAGGACCAGTCGAGCTGGCGAGCCCGTTGTTCCGGGCGACGGAGACGCCCGCGTTCTCCTGATTGACAAGAGAGATGCGCGCATCCGCCTCGGCCCATCTTCGGCATCGCTCTCCGGAGTCGTCGCTCGATCCATCGTTGACGAGGACCATCTCCCAGTCAGGGAGGGTCTGGCTGAGGACGCTGCGGACGCAGTAGTCGACGTAGCTGCCGACGTTGTAGACGGGAACTACTATGCTTACGGTAGCTGGCAAATTATTCCACCTCAATCGCGCGGATTATCTCATTCGTTTTGGCGTCGAAGGTCTCGACGCAGGGGTGATCCTTGTAAGGTCTCGGGATTGCGGGTCGCCCATCAAGGCGCACCGCACGCCCCAGAGCTCGGCTGCCCCGTCCTCGCCCCGAGCGTTTTGACGGTCCCGCCGCTCGGCTTCTGACCTCTTCCTCGTGAGGGAGAAGCAGGACCTCAGTGCGCTGCCGAAGGTCGGGAAGTCGAAGCCCAGTGAATGCTGGCCCCGGCATGGCCACTCCTCCTCGCGGAGGCTATACCCACAGTAGGGTCTGAGTCGAAAAGGCCGACTATGGCCGCAATGGGATCGTCCCAAAAATCGCATCCGGGTTGGCGATGTAAACGTAGTCGCAGCCCTTCTCCTCGATGAGCCAGCGAACCTATGTTGATGCCCGCCAAATACCCGCCGTTCACCTAACTCTTGATGTAGTGAATCTTCGGGCTGGAGAAATCCCCAGCGAAGTCGTCCGAAGCAGCATCGTCCACCACGCAGACGTAATCCACGTTCGGAAACGTCGCCGCACGCTCCGCGAGAGCAAGCGTCAAGTCGTGCGATTTGTAGTTCAGGATCACGATTCCGTTGGCTGAGCACGTCATATGCGACCACCTCGGTAATAATCCGAGAACTGCTCGTCATGTTTCGGCACACGGCAATCATGCAGCCCCACCACACGGTTCCTTTGCGGCGGGATCCCGATTGAGAAAACCATGTATGCTGCAGGCAATCCTGTACTCCGCGCTGCCGAGGGCCGTGCAAAGGCGGAGGAGCGCAAGCCCAACCGGCCCAGCAAGCCGGAACCTCTCGAAATAGAGAACGATTGAGCGATGGTCTCTCTCGAAGGTGTCGACACTCGAGAAACGCCCACGAGCGTGATCGTGCACGTATGTCGCATCGCAGACAACGGCCTCCCTGAGGCCCGCTAGTTCGACCTGCTTGCCGAGGATGCGTTCCTCGCCATAGAGAAATGTACTCTCATCGAGGTACCCATTGTCGACGAGGAAGCTTGAGCGCATCCCGAGGAAAGCGCCGGGGACGGCGTCAACATAGACGAACCCCCCACCAGCGACTTTATCGTTCTGGGCAGCCAGTCTGCGTCGTTCGGCGCGTCTCCGCGATACGGCGAAGCAAAAGCCAATCGCGTCCTGAAGGCTCGGCAGGTCGTACCACTGCATGACTCGTGCCCCGTCATGGCCGAAGCGCCGCGTGGCAGCGACGGCTACGCATGGGTCGCTGTGGAGAACCTCGGAGACGGCCGAAATCGCATCGTCTCCGAACTCCACATCCGGATTTGCGATAAAGACATATTCGCAGCAGCGCTCTTCAACGAGCCAACGGAGGCCAATGTTGTTCCCGGCGGAATAGCCACCGTTCTCTCGGCTCTTTATGTAATGGATATTCGATTCCGAAAACTCTCCATCGAAATGGTCGCCCGACGCATTGTCGACAACGCAAACAAAATCGACGCTCGGCAAGCTAGCAGTACGCTTTGCAAGCGCAAGAGTCAAATCATGCGAGTTGTAGTTCAATATAACTACGCCGACAGTTGGTTTCGACATTCAATCACCACCTTAATAATAGTTAGGAGAGCTGTAAGCCGCTAACAAAGAAGAACGCCGCATGTAAGCGACGAGGCGCTCCTCCCAGTCGGGCATGTGGAAGCCGACCGACTCGAGCCTGGACAGGTCGAGCGCGGAGTGGACCGGGCGCGGGGCGACGGGGCCGGCGGCGTTCGCGTAGTAGTCGGCGGTCGATGCCGGCACGACCTTCTCGCCGTTGCCGTTGGCGGCCTCGAAGACGGCGCGGGCGATGTCGGCCCAGGACCTGACGGCGCCGGAGCCGGTGCAGTCGTAGGTGCCGTAGGGGGCGTGCGTCCCCAGCACGTGGAAGATGGCGGCGGCCATGTCGCGCGTGAAGGTCAGGCGTCCCCGCTGGTCGTCGACCACGGTGACCTGCTCGAGCCCGTCCTCCGGGTCGGCGACGCGGTCGGAGAGCGCCTTCATGGTCTTCACGAAGTTGTGCCCCTCGCCGATGACCCAGCTGGAGCGCATGATGTAGTGGCGGGGGCACCCGGCCACGGCGATGTCGCCCGCGGCCTTGGTCTGGCCGTAGACGGACAGCGGGCTGAGGGGCTCGTCCTCGTCATGGACCTCGGCGGTGCCGTCAAAGACGTAGTCGGAGGAGACGTGCACGAGCGTGATGCCGTGCCCGGCGCAGGTGCGGGCGAGGAGCGCCGGGCCGGTCGCGTTGGCCTTCCAGGCGATGACACGGCCCTCGGGGGTCTCCGCTTTATCCACGGCCGTGTAGGCACCGCAGTTGATCACGGTGCCGTAGAGCGACCAGTCGTACTGCGAATAGGCCTCCGGGTCGGACATGTCGAAGGTGTCGATGTCGCAGAAGTCGAAGTCCTTCGCCACGCCGCGCTCCTCGGCGAGCGCGCGCACCGCATGGCCCAGCTGGCCGTTGCAGCCGGTGACGAGGGTGCGCTTCGGCGCCATGGGGACGACGTCCTTCAGCATCGGGTGGTTGAGGTCGGCCTCGGAGACGGTGGCCTGGTCCAGCGGGATCGGCCACTCGATGGCGAGCTCGGGGTCGGCGAGGTTCACGAAGGTGTAGGTCCTCTTGAGCTCCAGCGACCAGTGGGCGTCCACCAGGTAGGTGTAGGCGGTGCCGTCCTCCAGGGCCTGGAAGGAGTTACCCACGCCGCGCGGGACGTAGATGGCCCTGGACGGGTCCAGGGTGCAGGTGAACACCTTCCCGTAGGTGGCGCTGCCCTCGCGCAGGTCCACCCAGGCGCCGAAGACCGAGCCGCGGGCCACGGAGATGAACTTGTCCCAGGGCTCCGCGTGGATGCCGCGGGTGACGCCGCGGCTGTCGTTATAGGAGATGTTGTTCTGGACGACCCTGAGATCGGGGATGCCCAGGGCGGTCATCTTGGCGCGCTGCCAGTTCTCCTTGAACCAGCCGCGCGAGTCGCCGTGGACGGCGAGGTCGACTACCTTGAGGCCCCCGATGCCGGTCTCGGTGACGGAGAGGTCCTTCTCGAATGCGATGTCTGCCATGTCTCTCCCCTCCTACTGGCCCTGCGCGCGGTAGCGGGCCTCGGTGGCCTCCTTGGCCGGGCGCCACCAGGACTCGTTCTCCACGTACCAGTCGATGGTGGCCTTGAGGCCCTCCGCGAAGTCGGTGTGCGCCGGCCTCCAGCCCAGCTCGCGCTGGAGCTTCGTGGAGTCGATGGCGTAGCGGCGGTCGTGGCCGGGGCGGTCGGCGACCCAGTCGAAGTCCTCGGGGTCCTTTCCCATCGCCTCCAGGATCATGCGCAGGACCGTGATGTTGTTCCTCTCGCCGTCGGCCCCGATGAGGTAGGTCTCCCCCATGCGGCCCTTGGTGAGGATGTCCCAGACGGCCGAGGAGTGGTCCTCGGTGTGGATCCAGTCGCGGACGTTCTCGCCCTTCCCGTAGAGCTTGGGGCGGACGCCGTCGACGATGTTCGTGATCTGCCTGGGGATGAACTTCTCCACGTGCTGGTAGGGGCCGTAGTTGTTGGAGCAGTTGGAGATCGTGGTGCGCAGGCCGTAGGTTCGCGTCCAGGCGCGCACGAGCATGTCGGAGCTGGCCTTGGTGCTCGAGTACGGCGAGGACGGGCGGTAGGGCGTCTCCTCGGTGAACTTCGCCGGGTCGTCGAGCGCCAGGTCGCCGTAGACCTCGTCGGTGGAGACGTGGTGGTAGCGGATGCCGTACTTCCTCACGGCCTCCAGCAGGCGGAAGGTGCCCTCGACGTTGGTGCGCAGGAACGGCTCGGGGTCGGCGATTGAGTTGTCGTTGTGGGACTCGGCGGCGTAGTGGACGATCGCGTCGTGGCCCGGCACCAACTTATCAAGCAGCTCCGCGTCGCAGATGTCGCCCACGACGAGCTCGACGCGGTCGGAGGGCAACCCCGCGATGTTCTCGGGGTTGCCGGCGTAGGTCAGCTTGTCCAGGACGGTGACGTGGACGCCCGGGTGGTTGTCCACCACGTAGTGCACGAAGTTGCTGCCGATGAAGCCGCAGCCGCCCGTGACGATGATGTTCTTGGGTTCGAAGATCTCAGACATGGGGGTTCCTCCTAGTACTCGCGCGGGCTGTTGACGATCTCGCCGGCGGCGACCTTCTTCAGGTGCCGGCCGTAGACCGACTTGCCGTAGGCCTTGGCGGCCTCCTCGAGCCCGGCGGTCGTGATCCAGCCGTTCTCCCAGGCGATCTCCTCGGGGACGGACACGGGGAGGTCCTGGGAGTGCTCGACGGCGCGGACGAACTCCGCCGCCTCGTGCAGGCTCTCCATGGTGCCGGTGTCCAGCCACGCGTAGCCGCGGCCCAGGGTGACGACCGACAGGGTCCCCTCCTCCAGGTACATCTGGTTGAGCGTGGTGATCTCCAGCTCGCCGCGGGCCGAGGGCCTCACCTCGTGCGCCTTGGCGGCCACGTCGCCCGGGTAGAAGTACAGGCCGGTTACGGCATAGGAGCTCTTGGGGCACTCGGGCTTCTCCTCGATGGAGACGGCCCTCCCCCCGCGGTCGAACTCCACGACGCCGAAGCGCTCGGGGTCGTCCACGTGGTAGCCGAAGACCGTGGCGCGGCCCGACTCGGCGTTCTGGACGGCGCGCGTCAGGTGGCGCGACAGGCCGTTGCCGTAGAAGATGTTGTCGCCGAGCACCAGGGCGCACGGCTCGCCGGCGATGAACCCCTCGCCGATGGTGAAGGCCTGCGCCAGGCCGTCCGGCGAGGGCTGCTCGGCGTAGGAGAGGTTCACGCCGTAGCGCGAGCCGTCCCCGAGCAGGCGCTCGAAGTTGGGCAGGTCGGTCGGCGTGGAGATGACCAGGATGTCCCGGATGCCCGCCAGCATGAGGGTGCTAAGCGGGTAGTAGATCATGGGCTTGTCGTAGACCGGCAGCAGCTGCTTGGAGGTCACGAGCGTGAGCGGGTACAGGCGCGTGCCGGACCCGCCGGCGAGGATGATGCCTTTCATTAGCTATAGCCTTTCTTTTCTAGCGGCCCTGCGGCCAGCACGGTTTCCCAGAAGGCGTGCGCAGCAGTCGACGCCGAAGGCGATGAACTCGACCAGATTGCCCTCCCTAAGGAGCTGGGAGGAGACCGCCTTGACGAGTCGGCCTCCTTCACCAATCTCACTTGCCTGCATGAGGTCGTCCGCATGCGTTTCGAGAAAGAAACCGACGGCACGGTTGCGGGCAAACTGTTGGGATGGCGTCAAGTTGTGCGAGTGATAGACCTCTGCACGCGGCTCGTAAGCCACCTTCATACCTGAGGCGATAAACCTGGCGGCCATGAGCATGTCCTCGTTGGTATTGACATGCTCGAATCCACCGCATTCGAGATATGCAGTTCGTCGATAGGCGGAACAGGTGTCGGAGGCAAAGAACGTCTTAATACCGTATTTTTTGAGATCACGTTTTGAACGGACGGAAGAAGAGTCAGGGTAGTTGAAACCACGCACCAGCTGCTCAAAACGGCGAGCATCGACCTTGGGTAGCTGCCTACCACTAACAAGCGCAATCTCCGAATCATCTACCATAGGAGCAACAAGCAGCTCCAGGTAATCATCGGAAACAGGCACGGCATCTTGGGTGAGAAAACAGACAAAATCGCCACGCGACTCCCTCAGTGCCAAATCCCTTGTGCCGCCATGGTTAAAATCCTGCCGATCAATTTGCAATAGGCGAACGCCTTTATGCTTCCGGATTAACTCGATAGTTCTATCTTCCGATGCGGAATCGACGACCAAAATCTCAATCGGCTGTATTGACTGCCGTCCGAGCACAGTCAAAAGTCCCTCGATATCATGTTCCGCATTAAGGGTCGGAATGATGACGGAGATGTCCATCTATCGCCCCGTCCTCTCTTTACCGAACATAGCGCCGAAAGTGCCGGTAAAGCACTTCCAATCCATTCGGAAGCAGCGATTCTGAACGTAGCGAAGCTCAATCTTTTGACGCAAACCACTCTCAAACGTCGCTTCGTTACGATCGGTTGCCTGCCATAAGCCGGTAATGCCAGGCTGGACAGAAAGAAGCACCGCCTTTTCTTCATCCGTAAAATGCTGTTCAAGCTCATCCCTTGTAATGGGGCGAGGACCAATAACGGACAGGTCACCGTTCAGCACATTAAGGAACTGTGGTATCTCGTCGATAGAGCATTTGCGAATAAACCTGCCAACTCTGGTAATGCGTGGGTCATCGTCGACCTTGCGCTCGACTTCCCACTGATGTAGCTGCTCAGGACTCAAATACTTCTGCACATCACCCGCATCGGCGACCATACTACGAAGCTTGAAGATCTTGATGGTCTTTCCGCCCTTGCCGACGCGATCTTGCGTATACATAGGACTGCCGGGTGATTCAAGGCTAATGAGCGCGCACACGATGGCGATGGGGATAAGCAGCAGCACACTCATCAAAAGACTGAATACAAGGTCAAACAGCCTCTTAATAAAGCGGTAGCCAAGCGTACCGCTCGGTTTAATCTCTTTAATAGCCAGTGCATCCCCCACAGATACACAACTCTCTGTTACTTCTTTAGCAGCCACAATAAAACTTACGTCCCTGTCCCCAGGAACCCCCCCCCCGTCTATGAATTCAAAATGCGAACGAATTGCCGGCGCAACGTCTCCCTTACGTTTTGCTGGGCACGTCTAACGGAAGCAGCTCCCTAAATGTGGAGTCACCCTCGCCCACGTCTACCAGGCACCAGCGTTTATGACGGTCGATCTTCTTTACGCGGGCCTCTTGCCCCACCAAGGGGCCCTGCTCTATGTGCAACACGCCGCCTTCTATGCGCGCGACGCTGTTGCGTACCACACCTTCGTCGTCGAGCACACTGCGGTACCAGTCCTGCACATCGTCCGGCATGGGCATGTACGCCCGCTCCCTACTGCCGGCGATGCGGCAGCCAAAGCTCAACTGGGCCAAAGCCCTATCGAGCGCGACGGCATCGTGCGTGGCGACGAAGAAGTATTCCTTGTACATAGGTTTGGTTTGGAGCGACCATGCGCCGTCCCGCTTAAACCAGAACTCCTTTTGCATTACAAAAGCGTCCTGCATAAGATTGCGCGGGATAATGTGGCGGACCTTTTCGCAGGTCTCACGCTCTTTACCATTGGGGGTGTGAACCAGATACCAGCGGACGCGGCCATGCTGGCTGTTGGTGGTGGCGCCGTTAAATGCGCCCGGCAGCTGTTCTTGGCGCCGTGCCGTCTGTTCCATGTTCTCGCCCCCTCTTTTGGCTTTGCGATGCACGCAAATGCAGGGGCGTTTAGAACAGGCTTCTCGCTCGCAGCTAGGCGCAGTCGCAAAAGTACAGGTTTTTGTATCTTTCGACAGACGACATTATACGAGCAATTAATCAGCGTTTACCCAGATTACGCAAAATGTACTGCTAGTAGGTACATCTCCATACCCCTCTACAAAAACCTGTACCTTTTTGTGCAACAAAAAAAGCCGCTCAACCAGCGGCTTTTCTTATTTGGGCATGAAAAAAGGCGACCGACCTATGCGGACGGTCGCCTTTGTTAATTGTTGTGAAGCTTGCCTTAAGCGCGAGTCTTGATCTCCTCGAGCACCTTGGCCACAAACTCGTCAACGCTCATCTGAACGGTCTCGTTGGAGCGATCGCGGACGGAGATGTTGCCGGCCTCGACCTCCTTCTCGCCCAGGATGAGCATGTAGGGCACGCGGTCGATGCTGCGGGCCTCGCGGATCTTGTAGCCGATCTTCTCGTCGCGGTCGTCGCAGACCACGCGAATGCCGGCCTCCTCCAGCTTAGCGCACACCTCGTGAGCGTAATCGCGGCTCTTCTCGGAAACCGGAAGAGCCTTGACCTGCACGGGAGCCAGCCAGGTGGGGAACTTGCCCGCAAAGTGCTCAATCAGAATACCAATGAAGCGCTCGATGGAGCCAAAGCACACGCGATGCAGCATGATGGGGCGCTTCTTGGTGCCGTCGGCGTCCACGTACTCCAAGTCAAAGTTGAGCGGCATCTGGAAGTCGAGCTGGACGGTACCGCACTGCCAGGTACGGCCGAGCGAGTCCTCCAGGTGGAAGTCGATCTTGGGGCCATAGAAGGCGCCGTCGCCCTCGTTGACCTCGTAATCCATGTGCAGCTGCTCCAGAGCGGTGCGCAGACCCTCCTCGGCGCGAGCCCAGTCCTCGTCCGAGCCCATGGAGTCCTCGGGGCGGGTAGAAAGCTCAACGTGGTACTTAAAGCCAAACTTCTGGTACACGGAGTCGATAAGGTTGACCACGCCCACGATCTCGTCGGTCAGCTGGTCGGGACGCACAAACAGGTGGGCGTCGTCCTGGTTAAAGCAGCGCACGCGGAACAGGCCGTGCAGAGCGCCGCGCAGCTCGTGGCGGTGCACCAGGCCAATCTCGCCGGCGCGGATGGGCAGCTCGCGGTAAGAGTGCGGCTTGGAGGCGTACACCAGCACGCCGCCCGGGCAGTTCATGGGCTTAATGCAGTACTCTTCGTCGTCGATGACGGTGGAGTACATGTTGTCCTTGTAGTGGTCCCAGTGGCCCGAGGTCTTCCACAGCTGCTTGTTCATGATGAGCGGCGTGGAGATCTCCACGTAGCCGGCCTTGTGATGGATCTCGCGCCAGTAATCCAGCAGCGTGTTCTTAAGGATCATGCCGTTGGGCAGGAAGAACGGGAAGCCGGGGGCCTCGTCGCGCATCATAAAGAGGTCCATCTCGCGGCCGATCTTGCGGTGGTCGCGCTTCTTGGCCTCCTCCAGCATGTGCATGTGCTCGTCGAGCTCTTCCTTGGTGGCAAAGGCGACGCCGTTGATGCGGGTGAGCATCTTGTTGTCCTTGTCGCCCTTCCAGTAGGCGCCCGAGACGCCGGTGAGCTTAAAGGCCTTCAGAGCCTTGGTGTAGCAGATGTGGGGGCCGACGCACATGTCGATGTAGTCGCCCTGCTGGTAGAAGGTGATACGGGCATCGTCGTCCAGATCGCCGATGTGCTCGACCTTGTACTTCTCGCCGCGCTCCTCCATAAGGGCGATGGCCTCGGCGCGGGGCTTCTCGTACACGGTGAACTTGAGGTTCTCCTTGACGATCTTTTTCATCTCGGCCTCGATCGCAGGGAAGTCGTCCTCGCTGATCTTGACGCCCTCGGGCAGGTCGACGTCGTAGTAGAAGCCGTTGTCGGTCGCGGGGCCGTAGGCAAAGTCGGCCTGGGGGTACAGGCGCTTGATGGCCTGCGCCATGATGTGCGCGGCGGAGTGGCGGATGACGTGCGTGACCTCGTCATGCGGGAGCTCGGCCACCGAACCGTCATTGTAGAGTGCCTTCATGGGTATGTTTTCTCCTCTCGGATGCAAATACATGCTGTTGCAGATACGTGCGTTTTAACTTGAATCATTATAGGCAGGTTGCCTTGGTATACAAGCGCCCGCCGCACCTTAATGGAGCGACGGGCGATTATTCACGCAACCGATACCGCGCGGGGCGAAACCCCGCATCGATACGATGCGCTATTGGATGCGAGTTCGGCAGTACGGGCAAACCTTCCAGTGCGCATCGAGCGGGCGATGGCAGCTGGGGCACACGTTGCGAACCTGGGTGTCACACACGGGGCAGACCACAAAGTCCTTCTCGATGGGGGCACCGCACTGCGGGCAAGTGCCGTACTGGGCAAGCTGGCGCTCGCGCAGGGCCATGTCCAGCTCCTGCTCCTCGCGGTCGGCCGCGTAGGAGTGCGGGCGCAGGACCAGGTAGGCGATGAGACCCACAAACGGGATAAGGGCGATGATGCCCCACGCCACGTAAGCGCTGGCGCCGCGGCGGCGAGCGTCGATGAACACATAGACGACCGACAGCACGTACAGGGCGATGATAAAGCCCACGAAGGCATAGATGACGCCCATAAGCTGCGGCGACATGAGCTCGTTGATGTATTTGGACATTGAGGTGTACCTTTCGGAATATTTACAGTGCTGTCAAGTTTACCACGGGGTTTGTTTATATGGGACCACGGCTGGGTACGGGGCTGGCGCGGACACAAACATCTCAATCTGTAACAGATGGGAGCGGAATCCGGGTCTAGATGTTACAGATCAAGACAAACGGACGACCCGCCAGACTTACGTCTCAATCTGTAACATCTAGAACCAGAATTTCCTTCTTCCTGTTACAGATCGAGACAGAGGAAACTGTCCAAATCTAATGTCTCAATCTGTAACAGTAACTCGGCAAAACGGAGCCCAGATGTTACAGATCGAGACAGAAGAATCCCTCCTCGACTTCAATCTCAATCTGTAACAGTTAGGACCGAAATTCCTCGCTTTCTGTTACAGATCGAGACAAACGCGGGACCCGCCTGGCAAATGTCTCAATCTGTAACATCTGGGACCCAAATCCTCTGCTTACTGTTACAGATCGAGACAAAACTCCGACATCTGAGCCGGCAGACGAGGTCGTTGACGTTGCGGGGTCTCCCCTCGCCTGCCGTTGGCGGGTGTTGCGGGGCTGTTCGCCGCATTGCCACCGCACTGGGGGTGTGCAGACCGTAGGATAGTCTTATTGACAGCCTGTCAACTCGTCTGGGAGGCACAGTGACAGAAACGTTTGATATCGCGATTGTGGGCGCGGGCATCACCGGATGCGCCATCGCGCGGCAGCTCGCGCGGTTTGACCTGTCCATTTGCGTGGTCGAGGCGGCCAACGATATCGCGCTGGGTGCGTCGAAGGCCAACGGCGGCCTGGTGCACGCCGGCTACGATCCGGCGCCGGGCACGGTAAAGGCGCAGGTCAATGCCCGCGGATGCAAGCTGTATGGCACCTGGGCCCAGGAGCTGGGCTTTTTGTTTAGCCGCACCGGGTCCATGGTACTGGGCTTTAACGATCAGGACCGAGCGCATCTGGAGCAGCTGCGGTGCAACGGCCTGACCAATGGTGTGCCAGAGCTGTCGATCATTGGCCCCGACCGCATCCATGAGCTGGAGCCGCGCGCCAGTGCCGAGGCGACCTGCGCACTGTGGTGCCCTTCGACCGGGTTTGTCGACCCGTTCGAGGTCGCCATCGCCGCACTGGAGAACGCCGTCGCAAACGGGATAACGTTTATGCGATCCGCGCCGGTGGAGGCGATTGAGATTGCTGGCGGCGACGGCCCCGTGCGCTTTACGCTTGCGACGCCCGCCGGCGACGTGCGCTGCAGCTATCTGATCAATGCTGCGGGCAACGGCGCCGCGGACATCTCGCATATGGCGGGCGCCGAGGAGTTCCAGATGGTATGGCGCCAGGGCAACATCGTGGTGCTGGACAAGGAACCGCGCGCGCTCATGCCGCTCTACCCCGTTCCCACGCCGGTGTCGAAGGGCGTCATTGTGACGGGCACCGTGCACGGCAACACCGTGATCACCGCGACCGCCGCCGTGCGCGAGCCGGGCGACACGCAGACGTACGCCGGCGACGTTAACGCTCTGCTGACCGGCGCGTGCAAGCTGGTGCCCGATCTGGACACACGCCGTGTGGTGCGCGCGTTTGCCGGCGGTCGTCCGGTCATTAAGGGAACAAATGACTTCTTTATTGGGCAGTCGGCCGTCGTACCGGGGCTGTTTCAGGCGGCGGGCATTCAGTCGCCGGACGTGGCGAGCGCGCCGGCCATTGCCGAGCGCATGGAGCAGGTCCTGCGCGAAGCCGGTGTGGCTCTGCGCGAGCGGGCCGATTGGGATCCGATTCGCCGCGCGCCGGACGACTTTGACCGCGCGCCGCTTACGCGCAAAGGGGAACTGATCGAGTCCGACCCCGCGTGGGGACAGATCGTCTGCCGCTGCGAGACGGTACCCGAGGCCGAGATCGTGGCAGCAATTCGGCGCCACCCGGGCGCGATTTCGGTCGAAGGCGTCAAGCGACGCTGCCGTTCCGGCATGGGTCGGTGCCAGAGCGGTTTTTGCCAGAGCCGCGTGGTGGCGATTCTGGCCCGAGAGCTGGGCTGCGACCCCAGCGAGGTGCTGCTGGAGGACACTGGCTCGTGGCTCGTTGAGGGACCTTTGAAGGGGGTGCGCTAGGATGGCGACGTTTGATATGCGCAACGAACGCGCGGAGGCAGGAGCTACAGAAGCGGTGCAGACGCAGGCGTTCGACGTCGTCGTTATCGGCGGCGGACCTGCCGGCATGGCGGCCGCACTTGCCGCGCACAAGGCCGGCGCGCGCGTGGCCATCGTGGAGCGCGAGCAACACTTGGGCGGCATCCTGCGCCAGTGCATTCACCCCGGCTTTGGCCTTTCGCACTTTAAGCAGGAGCTCACCGGCCCCGAGTATGCGCAGCGCTTTATCGACCAGGTGCGCGCGACCGACATTGCGCTGTTCTTGGACAGCATGGTGCTTGGGATTGATTCGGGCGAGTCCACGGAAGACGCCATACTCCGCACCGTCACGCTCATGAATCCCTCCGGTATGCTGCAGCTCACCGGGCGTGCGGTCGTCCTTGCCATGGGTTGCCGCGAGCGCACCCGAAGCGAGATCAAGATTCCCGGCAACCGACCCGCCGGCGTGTTTACGGCCGGCCTGGCGCAGCGATACATCAACATCGAGAACCTCAAACCCGGCTCGCGCGCCGTCATTTTGGGCTCGGGTGACATCGGACTGATCATGGCGCGCCGCTGCACGCTCGAGGGGATTTCGGTCGAGGGCGTGTACGAGCTCATGCCGTACGCCAACGGCCTGCGTCGCAATGTGAAGAACTGCCTGGACGACTTTGGCATTCCGCTGCACCTGTCCACCACCGTCACGCGCGTAATCGGTCACGATCGCGTGGAAGCCGTCGAGGTGAGTCAAGTCGACGAGCACCTGGCACCCATTCCGGGGACCGAGCGCGTTGTTCCGTGCGACACGCTACTGCTTTCAGTGGGCCTGATTCCCGAGAACGAGCTTTCGGTTGCCGCGGGCGTGGAGCTGGATCCCCGCACGCGCGGTGCCGTGGTGGACCAGAACCTGCAGACAGGCGTTCCGGGCATCTTTGCCTGCGGCAACGTGCTGCACGTGCACGACCTGGCAGACAACGTGACGACCGAGTCCGAACGCGCAGGTGCAGCCGCGGCGGCATACGCGTTGGGTGTCGGCGATAGCATGGGCGCCAGCTGCGAGCTCACGGTCTCCCCCGCCGGCATTGCGGGCTACGCACTGCCGGGACGCATTACGGCTGTGGCACTCACCAAACTCAACTTCCGCGTGCGCCGACCGGTCGATTCCGCCCGTGTGCGCATTCTGGCAGGCGACGAGGAATTGTTCGCAGGCAAGGTCCGCCCGTTTAAACCGAGCGTAATGGAAAGCTTCCCGCTGCCGGCAAAGGCGATTCAGCGCGTACTCGACCTGGGTGTTAGTGAGATTGTCCTGTCCGTCGATCCCGTTGAGGAGGCGTAAAGCCATGAGCGCAAATGTGATCGAGACGCTGCAGTTCAACTGCACCACCTGTCCCTCCGAGTGCCTCCTGACCGTGGAGGTCGAACGAAGCGCAGACGGCGCCGTGGTAGAGGTGCGCTCCGTGACCGGCAACAGCTGCCCGCGCGGCGATGCATTCTCGCACCAGGAGCTCACCTGCCCCATGCGCGTGCTCACCACCACCGTAGCCGTATCCGGCGGCGACGAGGCGCTGCTGCCCGTGCGCACGGCCGAAGCCATCCCGCTCGAACTCCATGCCCAGGCCATGGACCTCATTCGCGGCCTGGTCGTCGACGCCCCCATCCGCATGAGCGATGTAGTCCTCCCCAACCTCCTAGACACCGGTACCGACCTCATCGCCAGCATGGGCATCGACCCTGCGTAGGTAGCTCATTTGGGACGGGGCTCTTTTAGCTACCCCGCCATCCACCCCGCCCCTCCTCAATTGCGGTGAAATAGTTCCTGATTTCCGCCAAACCCCGGCATCCGGGAACTATTCCACCGCAACTATCTTTGGAATTGGTATTTAGCCTGTGCCTACTTTAGTGCCATTTCAAAACTATGCCGGATTACGGGGCTGATTCGGATACCCACATCCATACCGGCGATTTTCGATTTTTGATAAACCCTCTACCTGCACTGATAATTGTTCTCGGGGGAAGCGGGCACTGCGGGGCGCGGCAACGGCGCGCGATTTCCGCGTCGCAGCGCTACCCTGATGCTGAATGCCGGGACGATGACCCACTGACCTGCTGA
>NZ_JBBNLO010000027.1:0-29811 GCF_040092405.1 Collinsella sp. CLA-ER-H2 | reverse complement strand
AGCCCATTGGAACACGCGGCGCAGGCAGGTAAGATTGAAGGGCCTGACGCCGGAGGAGTTCCGGAACCGGGCCCTTGCGGCGTAGTCGCTATTTATTCAGTCCAAGTTTCGGGGCGCAGTTCACTGTCCCCTTCGTGGTGGTTTTGCTCGTTAAAAGCGAAATATCGCTACTTGGAGAGCTCGTCGGCGAGGGCCTCGATCTGAGCGCGCGAGGCGTCGTTGAGCGAACCCAGGACGGTCACCTTGTTCTGCGCCAGGGTGATGTCCTTCATGCCCTCGAGCTCCTTGGTCATAACCTTGGCAGCGGTGGGCGCCCAGGAGCCGGCCTCGACGAGTGCCACCGTACGGTTCTGATAGGCGTGCTCGGCAAGCGTGTGGATAAAGGTGCTCATGAACGGGAAGATCTCGCCCTGATAGGTGATGGAAGCGAGCACCAGACGGTCGTAGCGGAACGCATCCTCAACGGCCTCGGCCATGTCGTCGCGAGCCAGGTCAAAGACGGAGACCTTCTGGCCGCGAGCCTCAAGCGCAGATGCAAGCTCCTCAACGGCAGCCTTCAGATGGCCATACACACTCGCATAGGCGATCGTGATGCCCTCGTCCTCGGGCTGATAGCTCGACCAGGTGTTATAGGTGTCGAGGTAATAGCCCAGGTTCTCGGTCAGTACGGGGCCGTGGAGCGGACAGATGATCTGAATGTCCAGGTCGGCGGCCTTCTTGAGCACGGTCTGCACGAACTTGCCGAACTTACCGACGATGCCAAAGTAGTAGCGGCGAGCCTCGCAAGCCCAGCCCTCGGGATCCTCGATGTCGTTGGCGCCAAACTTGCCAAAGCCGTCGGCACTAAAGAGCACCTTGTCGGTGGACTCGTAGGAGAAGATCACCTCAGGCCAGTGAACGTTGGGGGCGCCGACAAAGGTTAGGCTGTGGCCGCCCAGGTCGAGCACATCGCCCTCTTTGACGACCATCTTGCGCTCGGGGAAGTCGGTGCCAAAGTAGTTGACCATCATGCGGAAGGCACCCATGCTGGCCACGATCTGCGCCTGGGGATAGCGCTCCATAAAGGCAGCGATGCCGGCGGAGTGATCGGGCTCCATGTGATGAACGACCAGGTAGTCGGGCGTACGACCATCGAGCACGGCCTCGAGGTTGCCGAGCCACTCGTCGACAAAGTCAGCGTCAACCGAATCGGCGACGGCGATCTTGTCGCCCAAGATAACGTAGCTGTTGTATGCCATACCGTTCTCGGACACGTCGTACTGGCCCTCGAACAGGTCGATGTCGTGATCGTTAACGCCAATGTAGCGGATATCCTTGGTGATCTCCATCAGGCAAAGCCTCCTAGATAGACAAAAGAGCCCGTCTATCATAGCACTCGTCTTCATAGCCACGGCTATCTGCCAGCATCCTTATCGATTGTTATTGAGGCGGAATATATCGCCATTGACCTGCAAAAACTATGTGCGCGGAGCTGCCGTGGTATGTCGAACGATAAGCTGGCCGGGAATACGAATGGCAACGGTTTTGTCCGTTGCCCCCGCCTTGGGAACCGCGTGCTCGAACACCTCGCGTCCACGCTGATGCAAATCGAATCGAACGGTCGTGAGCTCGTTGTGTGCCACAAAATCATCGAGCGAATCGTCGACGCCCACCACGCTCACGTCCTCGGGCACGCGCAGACCGCTATCGCGCAGCGCTGCAATCGCGCCATTTGCCATCTGGTCGTTTGCCGCGTAAATCGCCGTCATGGTGCGATCGTGCTCGGCCAGGTACCTGCCGGCCTCGTAGCCGCTGTTGGCAGACCAGTCGCCCTCGAGCGGCTCTGCCGGCTCGATGTGTTTACGCTCGAGTGCATCCTGCCAACCGGCGCGACGAAATTGCTCGTCGACCGAGAATGACGGGCCGCCAATATAGCGAATCTGCTCGTGCCCTAGCTCAAACAGGTGATCCATAAGCAATAGCGAGCAGCCGTAATGGTCGGAATCGACCGTGGTCACCTGCGGGTGCGCGTACATGGTAACGATGACCGTGCCAATGCCCGGCAGTGGATCGAACGTCTCAAAATCGGGCGCCATGCGACTCATACCGATGATGATGCCGTCCACCGGCAATGCGGCCATACGACGCGTGGCCTCGGCAAGCGAAAACTCCTCGGTCTTGGACATCTCGACCAGCGTGATGGCGCAATTATGCTCGCGAGCAGCGCTGGCGATGCCGTCGATCATTGAGAGGTTGCCGAACTTGGTGACATCGTTGACGCACAGGCCGACCGAATGATAACGGCCGTCGCGCAGCGAGCGACCGGCATAACTCGGACGAAAGCCGAGCTTTTGCATAGCGGCCTGTACGCGCTGGCGCGTCTGCTCGTTAACGTTAGGCAAGCCGTTGGCGACGCGCGAAACCGTCTGCTGCGAAACGCCGGCAGCGCGGGCGACGTCGGCCATGGAGACCGGACGCGAACTGGTATCGTTGGACGGGCGCCTTGCCACAGGATCACCTTCACCCTTGCGAGATCTGAATAGCGTGAATGCCGGCCCGGGCAGAAATACATCCCGCGCCGAGGCCCGCTATCGTCGGACGCATGTTAACGTACTCTACTTTTTCTATCTGCATCTCTTCTGCTTTATAAGTCCATACGGTAGTACCGTTCACGGCTGAATTTCTACCGATTACCAGATTCTCAAAAAGTGACAAGCGATGTGTTATGAGTACGTTAACATAGCCCGTAACGTGCGGTATTGTGAACACTTGGTTCATGCCGCTTCAAGTTGTTAACGTACTCATAACGACGCAAAACCCACCCGTGCGCGCCAAGGAAAGGACTCCCATGACCACCCCCGACGAAAAGACATTCGCCACGCTCACCAAGCTGTTTGAGGAGGAGTTTGGCACCATCGGCGATCGCCAGGTGCTCTATGTGCACGCGCCCGGCCGTTCCGAGATCAGTGGCAACCACACCGACCACGAGGGCGGCCACGTCATCGCCGGCTCGCTCGATGTCGCCGTTGACGGCATCGCCGTAGCGACCGACACCAACAAGGTCCGCGTTGCCGATGAGGGCTACCCCACCTTTGAGATCACGCTCGACACGCTGGATATTCAAGAGTCCGAGAAGGGCACGTCCGCAAGCCTCGTCCGCGGCATGGCCCATGAGATTGCAGCCCTTGGCGTTGAGCCCCAGGGCTTCGACTTCGCCTTCACCTGCTCCGTCCCCTCGGGCGGCGGTCTTTCGAGCTCCGCTGCCGTCGAGGCGGCATACGGTCGTGCCATGGAGACGCTCTGGGGAGCGCCCGCCATTGAGCCCGTCGCACTCGCCCAGATGAGCCAGCGCACCGAGAACAACTACTACGGCAAGCCCTGCGGCCTGATGGACCAGGCCGCCGTTTGCTTGGGCGGCCTCGCCTACATGGACTTTGAGGATCAGGCCCAGCCTAAGACCCAGAAGCTCGAGCTCAACTTTGAGGATCACGGCTACGCGCTCGTGCTCGTCAAGGTCGGCGCCGACCACGTGGCCGCTACCGACGACTACGCCGCCGTTCCGCGCGAAATGCAAGACGTCGCCGCCGAGTTTGGCAAGGCACGCCTGTGCGAGGTAAACGTTGCCGATTTTGACGCCAAGCTCCCCGAGCTGCGTGCTAAGCTGGGCGACCGTGCCTGCCTGCGCGCCGTTCACTACTGGTACGAGAACGGCCTGGTCGACAAGCGCTGGGCAGCCCTGAACGCCGGCGACATCGACCAGTTCCTGGTCCTGACACGCGAGTCCGGCGCCAGCTCTGCCATGTACCTGCAGAACGTTGTTGCCAAGCTGGGCTCCGAGCAGCCCTCGATGTATGCCCTGGCACTGGCCGAGCACGTGCTCGACGGCCGCGGCGCCGTCCGTATCCACGGCGGCGGCTTTGGTGGCACCATCCAGGCCTTTGTGCCACTCGATCTGGTCGACACCTTTATCACCAAGATGAACAGCTGGCTGGGCGAGGGCTCTGCCCGTCACTACGCTATCTCTGACAAGGGGGCTTACGCGGCATGGCTGTAATGACCGACGCGCGCGAGGCTGCGCAGAACCTGATCGAGTACGCTATCCACCGATCGATGATCGGACAGGACGACCGCATCTGGGCCTACAACACCATTCTGGAGTGCATCGGCGCCACGGGCCCCGCGCTCAACATGGCCTGGGCGCTCAAGACCGAGAAGATTTCGCTCTTGCACCCCGATACCCTGCCCGATTTTGACCTGGAGGGCACGCTCGCCGCGCTTTCCGAGGCCGCCGTTGCCAACGGTGCTGCCGAAGACACGGTGTCGGGCCGCGACCGCATCGCCATGCGCATCATGGGCGCGCTCATGCCGAGGCCTTCGGTTGTAAACGAGGAGTTCAACGGCCGCATGGGCGTCAACGAGCCCCGCGCCGCGACCGACTGGTTCTACGGTCTGTGCTGCGACGCCGGCTACGTGCGCCGTGCCGCCATCGCGCGCAACATCAAATGGCGCACCCCCACCAACTGGGGCGACCTGGAGATCACCATCAACCTGTCGAAGCCCGAGAAGGACCCGCGCGACATTGCCGCAGCCGGCGCCGCAAAGAACACGGGCGAGAAGTATCCCGCCTGCCAGCTGTGCATCGAGAACGAGGGCTATCCCGGACGCTCCGCCGCAGCCGACGGCGGCGCCCATCCCGCCCGCCAGAACCTACGCGTTATCCCCATTCAGCTCGACGACGAGCGCTGGGGCTTCCAGTACAGCCCGTACGCATACTTTAACGAGCACTGCATTGCTATGAGCTCCGAGCATCGCCCGATGCACGTCGACCGCAAGGGTCTGACCTGCCTGCTCGATTTTGTGGACCTGTTCCCGCACTACTTTATTGGCTCCAACGCCGACCTGCCCATCGTGGGCGGCTCGATCTTGTCGCACGACCACTTCCAGGGCGGCGCACACGAGTTCCCCATGATGCACGCCGCTGAGGTCTCGCAGTTTAGCGTGCCCGGCTTTGACCAGGTCAGCGGTACCGTGTTGCAGTGGCCGCTCTCGGTGCTGCGACTGCGTTCGCACGACCGCGCCCAGCTGCTCGACGCCGCCGAGAAGATTATCCTTGCCTGGCGCGAGTGGACCGATGAGTCGGTTGGCGTCGTCGCGCACACAGCCGATGGCGTGGCGCACAACACCGTAACGCCCGTCATCCGCCGCGTCGACTCCCGCGGCAACGCCGGCGGCGAAATCTACGAGGCCTACCTGGCGCTTCGCTGCAATATCACGACCGACGAGCATCCGCTGGGCGTATTCCACCCGCATGCCGAGTACCACCACATTAAGAAGGAGAACATCGGCCTGATCGAGGTCATGGGCCTGGCCATTTTGCCGCCACGCCTGGTTCCCGAGCTCGGCGCCGTCCGCGAGCACCTGCTGGCCGCCAAGGCCGATGCCAGCTACGACCTTGCCGGTGCACTCGAGGGCGATGATCTATGCCGCAGCCACGCCGCATGGGCCGAGGATGTCTATGCCCGCCGCGTCAACGAGCTTACGGCCGACAACGCCATCGATATCCTGCACGAGGAGGTCGGCGTGGTGTTTGGCCACGTGCTCGACAACGCCGGCGTCTTTAAGTGGGACGAAGCCGGCCGCGCCGCCCAACAGCGCTTTATCGACTCGCTGTAGCAGCGAGCCCGAACGCACGCACTCAACGAATAGCGCCTACGCGACAGCGGCGCCCGCCGGCAACATCGCCGGCGGGCGCCGTTTTTGAGTGTAGTCATTGGGGTCATTCTTAAGGGGCGTTCTTAAACGACTAGTCATTAAAGAGCGTCCCCAATGACTACTTGCGACCAAGGCAACGCCGGTGTCTTGGCAACGACAGCGAAAACGCCCCTAAGCGAGCAAGGTGACGTGAAAGAGGAGGGCATTGACCTTTTGGTCATGCCCGACGATTGAACGTCAGATTGCCGCTTAGGGGCGTTTGCAGCGTCGCGCCGTTACGCGGTTTGGTAAAACCGCGTAACCCTACAGTTCAGTCACGACAACGCTGTTGTAGACCTCGTCCCAGCGGTCCATAACCAAATGCCCGGTCTTGGGATCCATGGCGTTGAGCTTGCCGCAGGTATTGGCGGTCTTGAGCACCGTGACGTCGTCGGCGCCGGCAGCAATGGCATGCGCAAAGCCGGCGATGGTCGAGTCGCCGGAACCCGTCGCGTTCACAGCCGCAATCGCGGGCGTCTTGGCGCGGAACGCGCGACCCTCATGGAAGCCCACCGAACCGGCAGCGCCCATCGAGACGACAACCCAGGGAATACCGGCAAAGCGGCCATCGGCGGCGAGCGCCTCGCGCAGGGCATCGACATCATCAGTCGTAAAGGACGTACCCAGCAGGCCATTAATCTCGGTCAGGTTGGGCTTTACGAGCTCAGGCTTAGCGTCGGACTCAAGCGCGGCCTCCAGCGATGCACCCGAGGTATCGAGCAGCACCTTGGCACCCGCCTCCTCGGCGATCTTGACGAGCTCGGCATAGTAGCCAGCATCGACGCCACGCGGCAGCGAGCCCGAAAGCGTCACAACGTCCGCCTTCGCTGCAAGCTCGGCGAACTTGGCCGTAAAGGCCTCGAGCTCGGCCGGGGCGATCTGCGGGCCGCTCTCCAGCAGCTCGGTCTGATTACCCTCGTGCAGAATATTCAGGCAAATGCGCGTCTCACCGGCGATGGGCACAAAGTCGTTCTTGACGCCGTCGGCATCCATAAGCTCGGCCATATAGGCACCCATGTGGCCGCCGAGCAGACCGGTCGCGAGCACATCGTCGCCCAACTGCAGCAGCACACGGCTCACGTTGAGGCCCTTGCCGCCAGCGGTCTTTTCGGGCGTCACACGGTTAACATCGTCGATGATCAGCTTGTCGAGCTGATAACGCGTATCAATCGACGGGTTCATGGTAACGGTCAGAATCATGTTGAACTCCTGTTCCGGGGCGGCATGACCCGCCCCAAACATACGATAACTCGTTAAAGGATCTCGATCTCAAAGCCGCGGGTGACGGTCTCTCCCGGCTTGGCCACCAGGCAGCCACGCTTGTGCTCCAGGATATCGTCCTCGTCGGAGCAGGTGGACAGACCACCCCACGGTTCAACAGCCACAAAGTCGCCCTCGGGCTTGCTCCACACAATCAGGTACGGCATATCGGGGAACGTCAGGCGCACGCCCTTGTCCTCGGTTTTCTTGGTCAGCGTAACCACGCGGCTCTCGAGCACGTCGAAGATGGTCTCCGCGAAGTCAAAGAGTTCGTGGGTAAGCGGCAGGTTCTGGCCGATCATGGGGTTCTTGCTGCGATGCTCAACATCAATCAAGCCCGTCGAGGGAACGGCAGTACAGAGCTCGGTGGCCTCACGCTGCTCAAAACGGAGCTCGTAGTCGTCATAGGACTCGCCCTCGTCGAGCGGGCACTTAAAGCCGGGGTGACCGCCCACAAAGAACGGCATGTCCTCGGTGCCCTCATTGGTCACCTCGTACGACACGGCCACCTTTTCCGAATCGATCGTGTAACGAGCAACGATCTTAAACGGATACGGGTACTGCTCGAGCAACTCGGCATGGTCGGTAGAGCTTAGGCTCAGCGCAACCATGTTGTCGCTCTGTTCCTCGAGCTTCCACTCCTGTTTGCGCGCAAAGCCGTGGCGGGCGAGCTTTACCTCGCGGCCGCCCATGGTCATTGCGCGACCGTCACGAAGGCCACCGCAGATCGGGAAACAAATGGGCGCCTGGCCCGACCAGACCGCCGGGTCACCCTGCCACAGGTACTCACGGCCGTTGGCCGCAATAGAAGTGAACGACCCGCCCGCCGTGCTCAACGCAATGCGGACAGAGCCGTTATCAAGAACAAACTCCATGGGAATCTTCTCCTTCACATATCATCTCGCACGATCCATTGTGAACGTCGTGCCTTTAGCAGAAAGGTAATGAGGCAGCGCCGCAAACAAAAGAACAATGCACGTCCAGCCCGCTGGGCCAATTGGGCTGATAGAAAACCGGCTCGCGCCCCCTCACAGAAACGCGAGCCGTCAACGGACTAGTTAATTACGCCGGATACCCGCTAATCGTGGTATTCGCCGCGGTCCCACTTCTCGAGGAACTCGTCAAAGAAGTGCGGGTCAGCCTGAGCCTCGGCATCGGCCTTATTGCAGGCATCGATCTTGGCGATCAGGGCATCGTGCTCGGGGGTCTTCTCGTAGGGCTCCTCCAGGAAGGCAAGCATGATATCGGCCATCAGGAACTCGCCGGTGATCTTGCCGCCAAAGCCCACGATGTTGGCGTTGAGCTCGCGACGGGCATACAGGGCAGAGGTCATGTCGCGAACCAGGGCGCAGCGGGCGCCGGGAACCTTGTTGACGGCGTTGGTGATGCCAATGCCGGTGCCGCACAGGGCCACGCCAAAGTCGGCCTTGCCGCTGGCAACAGCCTCGCCCACGGCCTTACCGTAGATGGGATAGTGCGTACGGGTGTGGCTGTAGGTGCCGCAGTCGAGCACCTTGTAGCCAGCCTGCTCCAGGCGGTCGGCCAGATAGATCTTCTCGTCCGTAACGATATGGTCGCAACCGATTGCGATGGTCTTCTTCATCAGAACGTCCTTTCGTCTGAATTCACAAGTTGAGGTAGAAGTTCGAGTTCTCGGTGGCTCTCGTTAGGCCATCTTGTTGAGCATGTCGACACGGATCTGGTGACGGCCGCCGGCGTACTGGGCGCGCAGGAACTCGCGGGCGATCTTCTTGGCAACCTCGGTGCCCACAACGCCCGGGCCCATGGTGACCATGCGCGAGCCGTTGTGCTCGCGGGTCATGTAGGCGGAACGCTCGTCGGAAATGTTGGCGACGACCATGCCCTTGATCTTGACGGCGGCCATATAGGAGCCGACGCCGTACTTATCGAATGCGAAGCCCTGGGAATCCTTGTGCTCCAGCAGGTCCTTGGCAACGGCGGTCGCGGAATCGACAAAGTCCGCGGCAGGGGTCTCGGAATAGTCGACGACCTCGTGACCGTCGGCGATAAGCATCTCCTTGATGGACTCCTTCATCGACATACCGTCGGCATCGGAAGCGATTACAACCCTCATGACATCCTCCTTGAGAGATACGCAGGTGCGTAGTTTCTGTTTGGAAGTGTTGAATCGCGTTCAGGTCCGGGCATCTGAATATGCGATTCTTCACTGTTCATGTTTATTTGAACACATTCGAACATCGACTGCAACAATTATTTGTTTATCTCTGTTCTTTTTTGAACAAATACCGCTCGCGGATGATTGCTGACCGCTTGGGATTGGGAAAAGCCCAGCCTGCCACGTATTCAACAAACAAAAAGGGCGGCCGAGAACGCATCTCGGCCGCCCTTCGGCGGTATGCCCCGGTATATACAGCTGTTTTAGTTACTCGGACTGCCCACCCTTTTTGGTGTGCTTGGACGGAGTACTCAGAAAACGGCCCGTCAAATAGCTCGCTGGACCGGAAATATCGATTCCCAGCAACGTGTGCCCCAGCCACAAAAACGCTGCGAGCACCAGCAATGGGATAACGCACGAGGTCACGATCATCACGATGACGCCTTCGATCAGATTGGTCACCTGCTGCACAATTTCATCGGTCATCTGCTTGGCACCACTGGTTACCGACGTGACCAGGCTCGAGGCGCCGTCGGCAAGCTGCTCAAGCACATTCTTGGACTCTGTGGACTCGGTCTTTTTCTTGCTTGCTTTGGAGCTGTCGCTATCTGCAGCACCCGCAGCGTCGGCCGCCTTTTGCTCGGCCGCCTCGATGCTCACTCGATACGTTTCGTCGACCTTTTGCGACACCCATACGCTTGCAGGCACCAAGGCCATTCCGATCATGGCGACCACCAACACGCGAGTCGCCACGCGGCGCAGGACGGCGCTCGTACTCCAGCGCCCATGAACGCCAAGTGAGATCGCGAAGAGCACCAGCGCAAACGGGATCAGGATGCCTAGACCAACCGACCACAAAATGGTCAGCAGATATTTCTCGAGGTAGAGCACGGCAAGCACGATACCCAAGTTACCCGAAAGCTGTGCGAGCTGCTCGGCAACCGGCGTTCCCGTATCACCCGGCAACGCAGTGATGCCCGCAGACAGCGCCACGCACGAGGTCGTGAGCGCCAAAACATTGCCCTTCTTTTGATCGATGACCTCGATGGTAGAGTCCCAAGTTTTGGTATCGTCAAAATGCGGACGAGCTACAAAGCCCGACAGCAGCGCCAGTACCACGAGCGCAACGATAAAGCCAATCTGCAGCTTTTTGTTTGCGCACACGACATCGGACAGGCTGGGCTGCAGCTCGGTTACCGTCGTATGCTCGGTTATCTGGACAGGACGCCCATGAGCCATCTCGTGCGCATCTGTCTTTTGAATCAATCCGTTGTCCGGCATTTGGACACCTCCTCATTCCGGCCTGCATTGCGGATGGAAGTATACCCACCCATCGAAAAACCGAACGGGAGGGCGTGCAGAAGCTCCAAGACTGTCCCCAACGACTAGTCGTTTAAGAACGTCCCCAATGACTGTCTCGGGATGAGTTGCGGTGGAATAGGGTTTGTTTTGTGCCCGCCGGCCCCTATTCAGTCCCTATTTCACCGCAACTTGGAGGAGGACAGAAAAAGCCCTGCCGCGGGTAGCGGCAGAGCTTTTGGAAGGAGACTGGGTTGTGAGGGCTCGTTAGGCGAGCTTGGCCTCGAGCTCGGCGATGCGCTTGTAGGCATCGATGGTAAAGCGGGTCTGCTTCTCCAGGATCATAGTGGTCATGAGAGTGTCCTGAGCATGGGCCATGATGAAGGTCATCTCCATCTCGCCGCCGCCGGCCTCCTGCGAAAGCAGCTTGGTCTGCGTGTCGTGGGCACCGATGAGCGCATCGCTGGCATCCTTGTGCGGCTGCTCGGCCTTCTCAAAATCACCCTCGCGAGCAGCATCGAGCGCTGCAAGCAGATCGGTCTGGGCGTCACCTGCGTATGCGACAATCTCGAATCCAACCATCGAGATTTCTTCTTTGGTTGCCATATTGCGTTCCTTTCACATATGAACCAACGGAGAGCATCGCGTCCGGGCATACGCGCTGCGCTGTGTATGACAGAAACAATAACATTCAAACAAAAAGGAACAGCGCAAAACGTAATTTCGAGCTATGAACGGTCACTTTTCGCCCGTGAACGGTTTTTAAACCAATCCAAACAATATCGAACACAATTAGCGGCAACCCAAACAGACCCGCGCCCTAGCGCCAATCGCGTACCGTATCGCCCTCGACGAGCACGCCCGGAAACAGCATGTGCTCCACACCGGGTTCAACGCCCTCGGCGCCGGCAATCTTGTCAACCGCCCACATGCCGACGCGCTTGTTGTCAAAGCGCACCGTGGTCAGGCGACAATCGGGCACGATATCGCCCAGGCTGTCATCAACACCCACCACGCTCACATCCTCGGGCACGTGCTTTCCGCGCGACTCGAGCCCGCGAATGCAGCCATATGCCATGGCATCGTTGGAGGCATAGATGGCAGTACAGGTCGGATCATCCGCCAGAGCCTGGCCTGCGGCATATCCGCTCTGTGCCGTCCAGTCGCCGCGCACGAGCTGCGGGGGCTCAATGCCATGCGCGCGCAATGTCTCGCGCCAGCCTTCCTCGCGCCGCATGCCCGAAAGCGAGCGCTCGGGGCATGAGATAAAGTGCACAGTCTTGTGCCCCCGCCCCAGCAAGTACTCGACAACTTGACGCGAGCAATCGAACTGGTCGTTATCGACCGTTGAACAGAGCGGGTGCTCCAGCATGGTAACGAGCACCGTCTGCATACCGGGCAGCGGCTCAAAAGTGCCAAAGTCTGCCGGCATGCGGTTCATGATCACGACCATACCGTCTACCGGCAGCGCGCTCATGCGTGACGATGCGCTCTCGAGGGTATACGGATGCCCGTCTACTTTAGTGAGGGTGATGGCATAGCCATGTTTGTCGGCCGCGGCGGCAAAGCCCTCCATACGGTCGAGGTTGCCGGTACCGGTAATGTTGAACATGGCGACGCCGACGGTCTTAAACCTGCCACGGCGCAGCGATCGACCGGCAAAATTGGGGCGATACCCCAGCTCGCGCATGGCGGCACGCACGCGTTCCTTGGTCTCGGGGCGCACGCTGGGCGAATCGTGCACGGTGCGCGAGACTGTCTGCTCCGAGACGCCCGCGAGGCGCGCTACGTCTTTGACGGATACCGATTTTTTAACAGCGGCCATAGATCGATCTTTCTATGTCAACGATGCCATTGGTGGCACCCTGCGCATTCAAATGAAACGTCTTCAAGTATATCCAACGCCTCCCCCACCATACGCTCACCACCCAAAACCTACCGTTCACCGACATTTTTGCTTCCCCGAACGGCTTTTGTCGACCAAATGTTAACGTTGCCATTGTGCAAACACAGAGCCACCGGGCGGCTCAAACGTTTACGCGCATGGAATCGACGGTCCACAGGCACAGGAACCACCGGTTCGCTTCTTTTTTTGTGTCACAAAATGGCAACGTCAACATTTTGGCAACCGAACGCCAAAAGCTACCATCGTTGCTAACCCACCGACTCTTAGGAGCATTGCATGGAGCAACTCATCGCCATCATCGAAAAGGGCCAGCCCTTTTTCAACGCGATCGCCCGCAACAAGTACCTCAAGGCGATCCGCGACGGCTTTATCTCCGTCATCCCCATCATCATCTTCTCGTCCATCTTCTGCCTGGTAGCCTCGGTCCCCAACATCTGGGGTTTCTACTGGCCCGATGATATCAACAACGCCCTGTGGAAGTGCTACAACTACTCCATGGGCATCCTGGCCATCGCCTGCGCCGCCACCACGGCCAAGCACTTCGCCGACGCTCAGAACCGCGATCTGCCCAAGAACAACCAGATCAACTTTATCTCGTGCATGTGCGCGGCCATCATCGGCTTCTTGCTCCTTTCGAGCGACACCATCGCCACGGACGCTGCCAGCGGTTTCAACACCACCTACCTTGGTTCCAAGGGCCTGCTGACCGCTTTCATCGCTGCGTTTGTGACCGGCATCATCTACAAGTTCTTCATTAAGCGCAACATCACCGTCAAGATGCCCGAGCAGGTTCCGCCCAACATCTCGCAGACCTTTAAGGACATCATCCCCTTCTCCGTCTGCATCACCGTCTTTTGGGTTTTTGACATCGTCTTCCGCGCTGCTTTTGGCTTCTGCTTTGCCCAGGGTGTCATCCAGGTGTTCCAGCCCCTGTTCACCGCTGCCGATGGCTACATCGGCCTCGCTGTAATCTACGGCGCCATGAGCCTGTTCTGGTTCGTGGGCGTCCACGGCCCCTCGATCGTTGAGCCCGCCATCGCCGCCGCTCTCGTTGCCAACATGACCGACAACCTGGCTGCGTTCCAGGCCGGCCAGCACGCTTCCGCTGTCCTGACCCAGGGTGCCCAGTACTTCGTCGTCTGCATGGGCGGCACCGGCGCCACGCTCGTCCTGGTCTTTATGTTCTGCTTCCTGGCCAAGTCTCAGGAAATGCGCGCCGTCGGTAAGGCCGCCATCGTCCCCGTGTGCTTTGCCGTCAACGAGCCGCTGCTGTTCGCCGCACCCATCGTGCTCAACCCCGTCTTCTTTGTCCCGTTTGTCTTTGCCCCGATCGCCAACATCTGGATCCTCAAGATCTTTATCGACTTCTTGGGCATGAACGGCTTTATGTACACCTTGCCTTGGACCGTCCCCGGCCCCATCGGCACCATCATGGGCCTGGGCTTCCAGCCGCTCGCCTTTGTGATGCTCGCCCTTATCCTGGTCGTCGACTTCGTTCTGTACTACCCGTTCTTCCGTGCCTATGACGCCCAGAAGTGCGCTGAGGAGGCCGAGATCTCCCAGGAGGAGCTCGCCGCCAAGAACGCCGAGAAGGCCGCCAAGCTCAACGATGCCTTCCAGGGCAAGGCTGACGCCAAGAGCGTTGCTGCCGGCGCTGCCGCCGAGGCCGTGAAGGCTGACGCCCCCGCCACTTCCGCAGCACCCGCTGCCGAGGCAACGGCCGCCAGCGATCTCAACGGCAAGCGCGTGCTCGTGCTCTGCCAGGGCGGCGGTACCTCGGGCCTGCTCGCCAACGCGCTGGCCAAGGCTGCCAAAGAGCGCGGCATCAATCTTGAGACCGCTGCCGAGGCCTATGGCAACCACGTTGACATGCTCCCCGACTTTGACCTGGTCGTCCTGGCCCCGCAGGCCGCCAGCTACTTGGCCGACCTGCAGAAGGACTGCGAGCGCGTGGGCAACAAGTGCGTCGCCTGCCGTGGCAAGCAGTACATCGAGCTCTCCCAGAACGGCGATAAGTCTCTCGCCTTCGTCTCCGAGCAGCTATCGAAGTAAGTAACACCCAGGGCCAGTCGACCATCAACAGCCGGCTGGCCCTTCGATTTAGACGATTGGATATTTCATCATGTCCGTTAACCCTGCTAGCGTCACCAACCCGCCCGCGCAGTTTCCCGAGGGCTTTGTCTTTGGCGGCGCCACTGCTGCTTACCAGGTAGAGGGCGAGACCCGCACCCACGGTAAGGGCAAAGTCGCCTGGGACGACTTCTTGGAGGCCCAGGGGCGCTTCTCCCCCGATCCCGCTTCGGACTTCTACAACCAGTACCCCGTCGATTTGGAGCTGTGCGAGGAGTTTGGCATCAACGGCATTCGCCTCTCCATTGCCTGGAGCCGCATCTTCCCCAACGGCACCGGCGAAATCAACCCCGAGGGTGTCCAGTTCTATCACAATCTCTTCGCCGAGTGCCATAAGCACCATGTTGAGCCGTTTGTCACGCTGCATCACTTTGACACGCCGCTTCCCCTCTTTGAGAAGGGCGATTTCCTCAACCGCGAGACCATCGACGCCTTTGTGGACTTTGCCACCTTCTGCTTTAAGGAGTACGCCGACCAGGTGACCTACTGGTTCACCTTTAACGAGATCTGGGCCGACGCCTCCAACACCTACATCGAGGGCACCTTCCCCGGTGGCGTCAAGGCGCATCTGGCCGAGGCCTTCCAGTGCGAGCACAACATGATGCTCGCCCACGCCAAGGCCGTGCTGGCCTTCCACAACGGCGGCTTTAAGGGCAAGATCGGCGTCATTCAGTCGCTGGAGTTTAAGTATCCGCTCAACGAGAACGACCCCGCCGACATCAAGGCCGCCAACAACGAGCACGTGCTGCAGAACCAGTTTTTGCTCGACGCCACCTTCCGCGGCGACTATGCGCCCGATACGCTCGAGTGCGCTAACCGCCTGGCTGCCGTCTCGGGCGGCACCATCGAGATCCCGGATGAGGACCTCGAGATCATGCGCGAGGCCGCGCTCTACAACGACTACCTGGGCGTTAACAACTACCAGTGCCGCTTCTTGAAGGCTTACGACGGCGAGAACGACCTGCACCACAACGGTACGGGCGAGAAGGGCACTGGCCGCTGGCGCGTTAAGGGTATTGGCGAGCATGTGAACAAGCCTGGCATCCCCACCACCGACTGGGACTGGATCATCTATCCCGAGGGCCTGTTCGATCTGCTCGTCTACATTAAGCAGCGCTACCCCAACTACAAGCAGATTTTCATCACCGAGAACGGCATGGGCTACAAGGACCCCTACAAGGACGGTTTTGTGGACGACCAGCCGCGCATCGACTACATCGAGCAGCACCTGCGTTGGCTGCTCAAGGCCATGGAGGTGGGCGTCAACGTGGGCGGCTACTTCCTGTGGAGCCTGCAGGATCAGTTCTCCTGGACCAATGGCTACAACAAGCGTTACGGCTTCTTTTACGTTGACTTTGAAACCCAGAAGCGCACGCCCAAGGCAAGCGCCTACTGGTACAAGCACGTGGCGCAGACCCGTCGTCTGGACTAGTGGCTGGCGGGGTTGCCCGCTCACACAACCTGTCCCCATTTCTCAGCCGGGGGCGGCACGTCACACGGCGCGCCGCCCCCGGTCTTTTTGTTTTTGGGCTGGTCGGGAGCCGTTTGTCTCGATCTGTAACATCTAGCCGAGTTTTTTGGTCCTAGCTGTTACAGATTGAGACGAACAGGATTGCTCTTTCCGAAGAATCTAAATCTGTAACACGTAGCCCGCTTTTGACCGTCTACCTGTTACAAATCGAGACAACCGGAGTAGGACCTAACCCCGTATGTCCCTAACAGTCGAGCGTTCGACCAGCGTACTCGGCACATGAATCGCCTCGATAGACGAGCTCTCTCCAATCGCCGCCTCAAACGCAAGCTTACCGACACCGCGCAAATCAAATCGCAGCGTCGTCAGTCGATTGTGAGGAACAAGTCCCTCGAGTGCGTCGTCGATACCAACCACGCTCACGTCGTCGGGCACGGACAGGCCCGCGTTCTCGAGCGCGGCGATAACGCCCAGCGCCATCTGGTCATTTGCCGCAAGCACGGCAGTCGGCGCCTGCGACCCGCCGGCAAGCACCTCGGCCGCAATCCGCTCGCCCATGGCGTACCCACTGTCCGCACTCCAATCGCCACGCAGCATCGGAGCGGCATCGACATGAGCACGACCCAGCGTATCGCGCCAACCGGCCTCACGAAAACGCGAGGAAATCGAGTTTTCCGGACCCGCCACAAACCGCATATTCGAGTGACCATGTTCCAGCAGATAATCGGTCAACAGCTCGCACGAACCATACTGGTCGGAGTCGATCGTCGTGCAGCGCGGATGCGCATACATGGACAGGATGACCGTTCGCACTCCCGGCTGGGGAACAAACTCCTCAAAATCGGGAGCCATGCGGTTCATGTTGAGAATCATGCCGTCGACGGGTCGCTCGACCATGCGGCGCGAGGCATCGGCAAGTGTATAGGGCTTGTCGCCGCCCATCTCGATCATAGTGACGGCAAAATCGTGCTCGCGCGCCGCTTGCATGATACCCTCGAGCGTCGCCAGGTTACCGACACGTGTGATGTTGTACATGCACAGGCCAATAGAACGATACGACCCGCCGCGCAACGCCGCTCCAGCAAAATTGGGACGAAAGCCCAGCTCTTCCATGGCGGCCAGCACACGCTTGCGCGTCTTTTCCGTCACGTTGGGCATACCGTTGACCACGCGAGACACAGTCTGGCGGCTCACGCCAGCGAGCGCCGCAACCTCTGCCGCGCTCGCCGAATGACCATTCCTTGTCTGCTGAGCCATGCCTTCCACGCTAACCTGCTTCCCAACTATTCCCCGCGCCCATGGCGCATCGTACATACATCGATAACGTGCTCATGATACCCGAGCCATATACCACAACATGAAAACTTCTGTCAATCAAAACCGCTTACCGAACAAATACAACCGTTCGCGGCTGTTTGAAGTTGTTTTGTTTCTATACATCCCAGCCGGATGTTAACGTGCTCATTGTCAAATGTTCACGTGCTCATTTTGGTTCTAATCATTTTAAGATAGTGTTTATCGGGCTTTTTCACCGCTGAACGCTAACCAGGGAGCCTCCTGAGCGCAAACGCACAATATCGAACAGCGAGACGAGAGGGTGTATGCATATGTCTTTGCTAAACCGCGTACAGCAGCTGCCGAAGGGCTTTGTTTGGGGCGCCGCAACCGCCGCGTACCAAACGGAAGGTTCCACGAAGGTGGCAGGCAAGGGTAAGACCATGTGGGACGATTACCTTGTCGCCCAGGGTCGCTTTTTGCCCGACCCGGCCAGTGATTTCTACAACCGCTACGAGGAGGATATCCGCCTTTCTGCCGAGCATGGACTCAACGCCATCCGTGTGTCCATCGCCTGGACCCGCATCTTCCCCAACGGCGACGATGCCGAGCCCCTCGCCGAGGGCGTTAAGCACTACCACGAGCTGTTCGCCTGCTGCAAAAAGTATGGCGTCGAGCCCTATGTGTCCCTGCATCACTTTGACTCCCCCGCCGCCCTGTTCAACCAGGGCGACTGGCTCAACCGCAAGACCGTCGACGCCTATGTGCGCTATGCCGAGTTCTGCTTCCGCGAGTTCCGCGAGGTCAAGAATTGGTTCACCATCAACGAGCTCATCAGCCTCTCGCACTCCCAATACATCCAAGGCAACTTCCCGCCCAACCATCACTTTGATGTGACGAGCGGCATCCAGAGCCAGCACAACGAGCTCGTTGCCCACGCCCGCGCCGTCAACCTGTATAAGGATCTTGACGAGACCGAGCACCTGGGCGGACGCATTGGCATGGTCAACGTCCTGACGCCGGCATATCCTGCCACAGACTCGCCCGCCGACCAGCACGCCGCCGACCTGTACAACGCCTTCTACACCGACTTCATCATGGACGGCGCCTTCCTGGGTCACTACTCCGCGCGCACCCTCTCACTCATCAACGAGATTCTGCGTGCCAACAACGCCACGCTTACGGTTGAGGACAGCGACATGGAGGAGCTCGCCAAGGCGGCGCCCCGCAACGATATGTTCGGCCTCAACTACTATCAGTCGGCGTTTATCGCCGCCTACGATGGCGAGTCCACCAACAGCTTTAACGGCACCGGAGACAAGGGCACCTCGTGCTTTAAGTTTAAGGGCGTCGGGCAGCAGGTCGATATGCCGGGTATCCCCACCACCGACTGGGATTGGCTCATCTACCCGCAAGGCCTCTACGACACGCTCAAGCACATCAGCGCCACCTATCCCAACCTCCCCGTCATCTATATCACCGAAAACGGCCTGGGCCACAAGGACCCCGAGCCCGATGCGCTCGGCATCGTCGCCGATCCCGAGCGCATCGACTTTGTCGACCAGCACATGGAGAAGGTGCTCCGGGCGCGCGCCGAGGGCGTCGACGTCCAGGGCTACTTTATCTGGAGCCTGCAGGACCAGTTCTCGTGGGCCAACGGCTATAACAAGCGCTACGGCCTGTTCTACATCGACTTCGACACGCAAAAACGCTACATCAAGCAGTCGGCACTCTGGTACAAGGAGCTCGCCGACACCATGGCGGACGCGCAGTAGCGCATCGCCTCGCTTTCCCCCGAGAGGGGAGCGGCCCTATGCGATACAAACCCAGCCGCTCCCCTCTCTCCCCCTGGGACCGACCCCGCCTGCACCCGGGCTTTTAGCAAGCGGGAGACCATATAGGTTTTCAACGTCCATGCCATTAAGATTTCATGCAAAGAGGAGCGTGAACTATGGAATCGATCGTTAAGTTCTTGGAGAAAGGTCAGCCGTACTTCGACAAGGTCTCTAAGAACATCTACCTTCAGGCCATTAAAGACGGCTTTTTGGCAGCAATGCCCATCATCCTGTCTTCTTCTGTCTTCCTGCTTATTTCGACCCTGCCGGGCGTTGTCGCCACGGTCGGCGGCTTTACGCTGCCCGACTGGTGGAACGTCGACGTCGTGAACTTCTGCAACAAGGTTTACAACTTCACGATGGGCGTCGTGGGCATCATGGTCGCCGGCACCACCGCAAGCGCGCTGACCGGCTCCAAGAACCGCCGCATGCCTGCCGGCAAGGCCATCAACGCCACGAGCACCATGGTCGCCGCCATGTGCGCTATGCTCATCTTGGCCGTTACCCAGACGAGTGCCAAGATCGACGGCGCCGATGTCTCGGTGTTCTTTACCGACAACATGGGCACCAAGGGCCTACTGAGCTCCTTTGTCGCCGCATTTGCCACGGTCAACATCTATGCCTTCTGCATTAAGCGAGACATCACCATCAAGCTGCCCAAAGAAGTCCCCGGCGCCATCGCCCAGAACTTCCGCGACATCTTCGCCTTCAGCTTCTCCATCCTGTTTGTCGCCGTCATCGACGTTATCTGCCGCACCTGCTTGGCCGTCCCGTTTGCCAACGTCATCTCCACGCTGGTGAGCCCGCTGTTCGCCGCTGCCGATTCCTACGCCGGCCTCGCCCTCATCTGGTTCATGATCCCGCTGTTCTGGTTCATGGGCATCCACGGCCCCTCGGTCGTTAAGCCTGCCCTCAACGCCGCGCTGTTTGGCAACATCACCACCAACCTCGCCACGCTGCAGGCCGGCGGTCACCCCGCCCTCGCCCTGACCGAGAACTTCGGTAACTACATCGGCGAACTCGGCGGCACCGGCGCCACGTTCATTGTCCCGATCATCTTCCTGCTCTTTATGCGCTCCAAGCAGCTCAAGGCCGTCGGCAAAGCCTCTGTCGTACCCGTGATGTTCGCCGTCAACGAACCGCTGCTGTTCGCCGCGCCCATCATCCTCAACCCGTACTTCCTGATCCCGTTCCTGTTTGCCCCCGTGGCCAACGTCCTCATTGGTAAGTTCTTCATCGACTTTTTGGGCATGAACGGCTTTATCTATGCCATGCCGTGGGCACTCCCCGGACCGATCGGTACCTTCATCGACACCAACTTCCAGCCGATCTCTCTGGTCCTGGTTGTCGTCCTGCTGGTCGTTGACTTCTTAATCTACTACCCGTTCTGCAAGGCCTACGACAACGTCCTGTGCAAGCAGGAGGCCGAGACCCTGGCCGAAGAAGAGGCCGAGGAGACCAAGGCCGTCAAGACCGCTGCCGCCCCCGCCGTTGAGGCTCCTGTTGTCGAGACCGCTTCTGCCACTGAGGCCTCCGCAGCTCCGTCCGCCCTTAAGGGCAAGGATCTGAGGGTTCTGGTTCTGTGCGCTGGCGCCGGCACCTCTGCACTGCTCGCCAACGCGCTTAAGGAAGGCGCCGACGAGCTGGGCATCGACATTACCGCCAACGCCGGTGCCTACGGCAGCCACTACGCCATCATGGACCAGTACAACGTCATCGTCCTGGCTCCGCAGGTTCGCACCTATTACAACGAGATGAAGGCCGACACCGACCGCCTGGGCATCACGCTGCTGTCGCCCAAGGGCAAACAGTACATCGACCTCACTAAGGATCCCAAGGGTGCCGTCGCCTGGATCGAGGAAAACCTCGAGGCATAAGACGCTGACACCACCTGCCGCTTGCAGACAATAAATGGCCCGTGCATCGATGTGTGATGCGCGGGCCATTTTGTTTAGACCGCACCCGTCCTCCTGTTCATCTCAATCTGTAACATCTAGCCGAGTTTTTCGGTCCTAGCTGTTACAGATCGAGATGAACGCACAGGCCAAGCCGAAAATCTCAATCTGTAACATGTAGACCACTTTTGACCGTCTAGTTGTTACAGATCGAGACAAACGGAATAAGCCGGGCCAAAAATCTCGATCCGTAACATCTAGCCGAGTTTTTGGGTCCTAGCTGTTACAGATTGAGACAAACGGAATAGGCCGAGCACGTCTACGCCCGCAAGTCCTTTACGCTGGAACGCTCGACCAACACGCCCGAGACGAGCGTACGGCTTCTGGAGCTCGGAGCTTCCAGACCCGCGACGACCTCATTGAGCGCACGGACGCCCAGCTCGCGGTGGCGAAACTTCACCGACGTCAGAATCGAGTTGGGAATCGTCTTATAGAGCTCATCGTCGAAGCCGATCACGGACACATCATTGGGCACACTGAGCCCTTTGTCACGTAGAGCCATCATCACGCCGTTTGCCATGCAGTCGTTAGCAGCGAGGACCGCCGTGCAATCGGGCTTATCGGCAAGCACAAGGCCCGCGGCATAGCCACTATCCGCATTCCAATCGCCTTGCAGAGGCTCGGGCGGCTCAATGCCACGCGCCTCGAGTGCCGCACGCCAACCTTTCATACGGCACTGGCTCGACAACGACTCTTTCTTACCAGAGACGAAGTACACGTTCTTGTGCCCGTGATTCAAGAAGTACTCGCACGCCATGCGCGCGCCGCCCTCTTGGTCGTCACTGACGGTGGAGCAGGTAGGATGTTCCATCGGCGTGATAATCACCGTCTTGAGGTCTTTCGGTGCCTCAAACGTATCGAAATCGTCGACCATCTGGCGCAGGTTGAAGATCATGCCATCAACAGGCAGCTGCGACATCCTACGCGCCGCATCGGCAAGGGTCATCTTCTCCCCCGCCCGCTTTTTAATCATCGTGAGCGCAAAGCCGCGTTCTTCGGCGGCATCGGCGATACCGTCAATCATGTCCACGGCACCGCCCGACAAGTGAAACAGCACGACGCCGATGCACCCGTAACGGCCTAACTTGAGCGAACGCGCGGCAAAGTTGGTTCGAAACCCGAGCGCCTCCATGGCCGAATGAACCTTATCGCGTGTCGACTCTCGCACGCTATCGGGCTCGTTGATCACACGCGAAACCGTCTTGAGAGAAACACCCGCGGCAATCGCCACATCGTTCATCGAGACATTTTTCTTGTCCATCGTTGCCACTGCTTCTCCACTCGGTTCTCTATCACTTGTTTTTTGCGTTCTAGCATACACTACCTGCTTGACTGATAAATCAACCGTTTACCGGACAATATCGACCACTCACCCGTAAATCCTTGTTGCTCTTCCAAAAATGTCTTACGTTGTCATTAACGAAATGACAACGTTGTCATTTCGCAATGCCTTCCTTAAGCAGGAAGGTTTCCGGGCAGTCCTGACCATCCATCGACGACCAGTTCCATCCACATGCATCGCGCATTAAGCAGCAAAGGAGCTCTATGGACGCCATCGTAAAGATGCTCGAAAAGCATCAACCGTTCTTTGAGAAGATCTCGAGGAACATCTACCTCCAGGCCATCAAGGACGGATTCCTTGGGTGCATGCCCATCGTCCTCACCTCTTCGATCTTTCTGCTCATTGCCACCCTTCCCGGCGTAGTCGGCATCACGCTGCCCCAGCCGCTCATCGACTGGTGCAACAAGCTGTACAACTTCACCATGGGCGTCATGGGCATCATGGTTGCCGGCACCACTGCCAAGAACTTTACGGCTTCCATGAACCGTCGCATGCCCGCCGGCAAGGTGCTCAACGACGGCTCCACCATGGTGGCCGCCCAGTGCAGTATGCTTTTGCTCGCCGTTACGCAGTTCACCACCAAGTTCAACGGCTCCGAGCTTTCGGTCTTCGACTGCACCAGCATGGGCACGCGCGGTCTGTTCTCGGCCTATATCGCCGCGTTCATCACCGTGTGGGTCTACAAATTCTGCGTCTCGCGCGATCTGACCATTAAGCTGCCCAAGGAGGTCCCGGGCGCCATCGCTCAGAACTTCCGCGACATTATCCCCTTTGGCGGTGCCGTCATCATCTGCGGCATCATCGATGTCGTCGTGCGCAACCTCATGGGCGTTCCGTTCTCCGAGCTGCTTATCAAACTGCTCTCCCCGCTCTTTACCGCTGCAGAAACCTATCCTGGCCTTATCCTTATCCAGGCAGCCACCGCGTTCTTCTGGTTCATCGGCGTCCACGGTCCCTCGATCGTCCAGCCGGGCATCGACCCCATCCGTCTTGCCAACCAGGCCGAGAACCTGCAGGTTCTGCTGGCAGGCGGCCACCCCGCCCACTCCCTCACCTTTAACATGTCGCTCGTGGGTGAGTTCGGCGGCACCGGCGCCACGTTCATCGTGCCGCTCCTGCTGATTCTCTTTATGAAGTCCAAGCAGCTCAAAGCCGTCGGTAAGGCCTCGATTGTTCCTGTTGCCTTTGCTGTCAACGAGCCGCTGCTCTTTGGCGCGCCGATGATCCTTAACCCCTACATGCTCATCCCCTTTGTTGCCGCCGGCTGCGTCAACGTGAGTGTTGCCAAGTTCTTTATCGACAACGTGGGCATGAACGGCTTCTCCTTCGTGGTGCCTTGGGCTACCCCCGCTCCCATCGGCATCTTCATCACCACGAACTTCCAGCTTATCGCCCTGGTGTTTGTCGCGATCATCATCTTGCTGGACGCCATCATCTACCTGCCGTTCTTGAAGGCATACGATAAGCTGCTCTGCGACCAGGAGGCCGAGCGCGCCGCCGAGCTGGGTCTTGAGTCCGATGGTGCTGCCACCATCGCCGCCAGCACCTCTGCGCCCGCTGTCGAGCAGACGACCGCTTCCGTCGAGACGACCGCTGCCGCCGCCGACAGCGAGCCTGTCGCCGATCAGCCCGAGCCCGCTGCCGATGCATCCGCTAAGAAGGATGTCGACGGCCTGAAAGTCCTCGTCCTGTGCGCCGGCGCCGGCACCTCTGCCATGCTTGCCAACGCCATCAAGGAAGGTGCCGCGCAGACCGGAGAGAACATCGCTTCCTCCGCAGGCGCCTATGGCCAGCACACCGCCATCATGGATCAGTACGACGTCATCGTGCTCGCCCCGCAGGTTCGTAGCTACTACAACGACATGAAGGCCGACACCGATCGTCTGGGCATTAAGCTGCTCGCCCCGCGCGGCAAGGAATATATCGACCTTACCCGCGACCCCGCTGGCGCCATCAAGTGGCTCCGCGAGAACCTCGACTAGTTCCTCCCTCTGTTGGTGCCCGGACCCCCAGTTTGGGCACCTCTCCCTATTCGTATCCCACAGAAAGGATGACTCATGACCAACCCCATGCAGTTCCCCGACGGCTTTGTGTTTGGCGGCGCCACCGCCGCTTACCAGGTTGAGGGCGAGACCCGCACGCACGGCAAGGGCAAAGTGCCCTGGGACGATTTCCTGGCTGCTCAGGGTCGCTTCTCCCCCGACCCCGCAAGCGATTTCTACAACAAGTATCCGGTCGATATCGACCTGTGCCAGCGCTTCGGCATCAACGGCATTCGCGTCTCCATCGCTTGGAGCCGCATCTTCCCCAACGGCACTGGTGAGATTAACCCCGAGGGCGTCTCTTTCTATCACGAGCTTTTCGCCACCTGCAACAAAGCCGGCGTTATCCCCTATGTCACGCTCGATCACTTCGATACGCCCGAGGTCTTCTACCAGAACGGCGGCGAGGGCTTCCTGACGCGCACGACGATCGACGCCTTTGTCGAGTACGCCAAGTTCTGCTTTGCCGAGTTCACCGAGGTCAAGCACTGGTTTACCTTTAACGAGATTCCCGCGACCGCCGAGGGCAGCTTTATCGTCGGCAACTGGCCGCACGGCGAGAAGTATCGCCTGGACAAGGCCTTCCAGCTTATGCACAACATGATGGTGGCCCACGCCAAGGCTGTCGTCGCCTTCCATGAGGGCGGCTTTGAGGGCGAGATCGGCATTGTCCAGAACCTGGAGCCCAAGTATCCCCTCGATCCCAACAGCGCTGCCGACTGCGAGGCCGCCCGCATGGCCGACGTCATCAACAACCGCTGGGTGCTCGACGCCACCTTCCGCGGCCACTATGCAGCCGACACCATGGAAGCCGCAACCAAGCTGGCCCATATCGCCGGCGGCGAGCTCGACGTCCGCGACGAGGACATCGCCGCGCTGACCGCCGCGCTCCCCTACAACGATTGCCTGGGCGTCAACACCTACAAGTGCCAGTTCCTGCGTGCCGCCGAGGGCGAAAACGACATCAACCACAATGGCACCGGCGACAAGGGCTCCTCGCGCTGGTTCCTCAAGGGCGTGGGCGAGTCGTGCGTGCGCGAAGGCGTACCCACCACCGATTGGGACTGGATCATCTATCCCGAGGGCCTGTACGACCTGCTGCTGCGCATTAAGAACGATTACCCCAACTACAAGAAGATCTACATCACCGAGAACGGCATGGGCTATAAGGACGACTTCGAGGATGGCTTTATCGATGACGCCCCTCGTATCGACTACATGCGTCAGCATCTCGCGTGGATCCTCAAGGCAATCGACGGCGGCGTAAACGTCGACGGTTACTTTGTGTGGTCGCTGCAGGACCAGTTCTCCTGGACCAACGGCTACAACAAGCGTTATGGCCTGTTCTACATCGACTTTGAGACCCAGAAGCGCTATCCCAAGGCGAGCGCGTACTGGTACAAGAACGTCGCGGAGACCGGCCTGCTTATGGCCTAACTTTTGCCGCATACCCCCTGTCGGCCGCATGCGAATCCCTCCACGGGTTCGCATGCGGTCTTTTTTGTTTTGGCTCGGCCCGAACAGGCCGTTCATCTCAATCTGTAACATCTAACTGGGATTTTCGGTCTTAAATGTTACAGATCGAGACAAACAGAACGCCCGAGCAGAAATATCTAAATCTGTAACACGTAGCCCACTTTCGACCGTCTACCTGTTACAGATCAAGACAATAAGATAGTCAAATCCGAACTTTCCAAGCAGTTATGAAGCATGGTTTCTAGTTTTCGGTATCACGAACATACTTTCGGTATCATTTAATGGTATTATGATACCGAAAGTATGTTCGTGATACCGAAAGGAGCCGCATGCGCCAGTTCGATTACACCACAGTCCCAGCGGAACTCGAAGCAACTCCAATCACCAACCTCCTCCTCTCGATACGCGAGCATAAAGGCCGACAGCTTGCTCTGAGTCAAGTCAAACCCGAACTTCTATCGTCACTTATGGAGGAAGCTAAGATCCAAAGCACCCAATCCTCCAACGGACTTGAAGGAATTGTTACCACCCAAAAAAGACTCAAAGCAATCATGGCGTATTCCGCCAAGCCAAGCTCCCGCGCAGAGGAAGAAATCGCTGGATACCGAGATGCGCTGTCGCTTATTCACGAGCAGCACGATTTCATTCCCGTAACGCCATCGGTCATTTTGCAGTTGCATCGTGACCTCATGGTACACACAGCAATCTCGTATGGGGGCCATTGGAAAGATAGCGATAACGAAATCATCTCCATCGACGATCAAGGCAATCGATTTGTGCGCTTTAGGCCGCCTTCGGCCCTAGCAACCCCCGGACTTATCGAAGAAGCCTGTCGGTCCCTCAACGACGCCTTATCTCGTCAAGTTTGCGACCCCCTCCTTATATCATTCCGCTTCATCTTCGATTTTGTCAGCATTCATCCCTTCAACGATGGCAATGGCAGGATGAGCCGGCTCCTTACAACGCTGCTACTCGAAAAGACTGGATACGACGTTGCGCGTTACATCAGCATCGAACGACTTATTGAAGACAACAAGGCGCTCTACTACAACGCCCTCGCTGCAAGCTCCATTGGATGGAATGAAAATCAAAACACCGAAGCACCCTTTATCCGTTTCATGCTCGGAACAACCCTGGCCGCCTACCGACAGCTCGAGCAGCGTACCCTAATTGAATCAAGCACTCGTCCCATGTCGAAGCAAGCGCGCATCGCCGTTCTATTTCAACAGAGACCCGGCGTCATTAAGAAATCCGACATCCGATCCAACTGCCCCGATATCAGCGAGGTTACCGTTAAACGAACCCTCGGTCAGCTTGTTAGTTGCAGCGCAATCGAAAAAACAGGAGCGGGTCGTTCGACGGGCTACATACTCAAAGACGTCCATGCTCTAGAACTATTCTTGCAATCCACAATACCCGATAGCGAGGCCGCAATAACAAAAGTGGCTCCAAAGGATAAGCTCCTTGAACGTGTAAACCACGCCGAGGATGAAAGCAGAGAGGGGCTCTATGAAGACTACGATTCATTCTCAAGGGACATAAAGACGAAATACGGAGTCTAGTCATATCCCAGAATAGCCTCATCCTTGTTGCCCAAAGTTATTTACGCGTCATTGTGAAGCGATAATCCCCGCGCCGGCAGGGGGCAGAAGTATCGCCTGCTGCGTTAGCTAGCAAATGATCTGCGTGTGCTCCTCGATGGCGGCGCGATCCTCGGCGGCAATACCCGGCTCGCACACCACGGCGTCCAAATTGTCCAGGCGGCAGAAGGTGTAGAAGTCGCGCTTGCCGATCTTGCTGGAGTCGGCGATCAGATAGCGCGAGTCGGCCTTGCTAAAGGCGAGCTGCTGGATACGGCCCTCGTCCATGTTGGACGTAGATACGTCGCCATCCAGAATGCCGTTGGCACCGATAAACGCCGCGTCGATGCCCAGCGCACGCAAGGTATCCTCGGCCGTTGGTCCCACAAAAGCGGCGGTGCGGCGACGGTACATACCGCCCACGAGGCACAGGTCGCAGTCTTCGCGTGCCTCGAGCAGGTTAAACACCGAAAGCGAATTGGTCACGATACGCAGGCGAAACGCCGGCAGCATCGAGGCCATCTGCTCAACCGTAGTGCCCGTACCCAAAAAGATGGTCGAGCCCTCCTCGATAAGCTCCACAGCACGGCGCGCGATCTGCAGCTTTTCCTCGGCATGCTTGGTGCGCTTTTCGCTGTGCGAGTACTCGTGGCGCAGCATAGCGTGGGGACGGCCCTGTGCACTGCGGGCTCCGCCGTGCACGCGCTCGATCTCGCCCAGGCTCGCAAGCTCCTCAAGATCGCGACGGATCGTCATATCCGAGACGCCCAGTGCATCCGAAATCTCCTTGACCGAGACCGTGCCCTGCTCTTCGAGCAGCTGCCGAACCTTGTCCTGTCGCTCTGCCTTAATCACGATGAATCCTCGCCGTTCTTTGCGCGCATATCATTCAAACAGTAACGAACAAATTGTATCAGACTCGTGCACGTCAAAAATGAACGCCCGCACAGCTCCAATCATCACTTTTTTGAGAAAAATACCCCCTGCTTTAGTGGGGTGTAGTGATAATCTCGCCTGTTCGCGCTACAGTTTGTCCGAAATACCTCGATGTTAGGAACCAAATGATCACTTCCGAGCTTTTCGGCACCGCGCCGTGCGGTACCCCCGTTCATCGTTACACCCTCAACGGGCCCGAGATCTGCGTTCGCATTATGGACTATGGCGCCACCGTGCTGGGTATCGATGTGCCCGACATTCCCGGCAACGTGCGCGATGTGGTGCTGGGCTTCGATAAGCTCGAGGATTACTTTGACAACCCCGCCTGCTTTGGCGCGACCATCGGCCCCGTGGCCAACCGCACCGCGGGCGCCACGATTACCATCGACGGCACGGACTGGCATATGCCCGCCAACGAGGGCGCCAACAACCTGCACAGCGATCTTGAGCACGGTCTGCATAAACGCGTGTGGGACGTTGAGCTCGACGAGGCCCATAACGCCGTGCGCATGACCACCTCGCTTGAGGATGGCGAACTGGGCCTTCCCGGCAACCGCACCTTTACGGCCGTGTTTACCGTTACACGCACCGGCGTCTTTCGCATCGAGTATGGCTGCGAGAGCGACCGCGCCACCTACGTGTCCATGACCAACCACACGTACTTTAACCTTGCCGGTCATAACGCCGGCATGGACTGTGAGCACTTCTTTGTTGCTAACGCTGCTCACTACCTGCCCATTAACGAGCAGAACATCCCCACCGGCGAGATTGCTCCGGTCGAGGGAACACCGTTTGACTTCCGCGAGCTGCGCCCCGTCGCACCCGGCATGGAGGCCGACGACCCGCAGATTAAGCAAGCCCGTGGCTACGATCACTGCCTGTGCATCGATGGCTATCAGTACGGGCGCAACCTGCGTCGCGCCCTGCATGTTGAGGAGATGTGGACCGGCCGTGAGCTGGACTACTACACCACCGCCCCGGGCGTGCAGCTCTACACCGGCAACTGGCTGGGCGACGAGCACGCCAAGGACGATGCTAACTATGGCTGGGGCGCCGGCTTTGCCCTCGAGGCCGAGATGTACCCCGACACGCCGCACCAGCCGCTGTTCCCGCAGGGCATTGTGGGCCTGGGTCACCCCTACAGCAATGTGATTGAGTACCACTTTATGAGGCACTAAGCCCACAACGCGACATATCGCACAGCAGCGCCCGCCGGCACCACCGCCGACGGGCGCTTTTTATCTTTTGGGGTCATTTTCGCTGTGACGGGGGTGCGGACAGAAAGTTGGACCGCGGGGCGGTCCGGACTGTGGAGTGGGTATGATGAATTGGACACCTAGTTAAGAGCGAAAGGTGTTCAAGATGACCCAAAGAAGAAAGCGATACGACAGGCAGTTCAAGGTCTCGGCGGCAAAGGTGGTCCTGTCCGGGGAAATG